>NZ_JBNGOX010000002.1:0-223388 GCF_050589785.1 Carboxylicivirga caseinilyticus
AAGAGAGGTGCTTACGAAATACGATTACAAAAATGTCAAAGAACTTAAAAATAAACAATTAATAATCAGTGGGTTTTAAGCGCCCACCAATGATAAAAAGACTTTAAAGGCTGTTGAAAAAGTAGACATGAAAATCATGAGATATTTACCAGAATACAGTTACATTCCTAAATAAATAAAAAAAATGCGCCGCACTGTACTATTCTAAGAATATTAGTGCGGCGTTGCATTTTACCTCCAATATTTTACTCTTTCACTTCTTCTTTATCAGGTGTCCAGGCCAATGCAATCCCTAAAATAATCATGGTGGCCAAAAATTCATAATAATATAAGAAATGCCCCTTCAGATTGGCTAATAGATTAACCGAAGCAACTGTAATCAATAAAAGTAAGGTGATCATTATAATCCATTGAATCTTGCTAAATACCTCTCGTTGGGTATAAAACAATATGGGGAATCCAAATAACGAAAATGTTATATAACCAAAACTACCTGTCACCAAAGCTACCAATGATAGGATTGCGATAACAGAAAGGATTGATATTAAGATAATTTTGCGTTCCATAATGTACATGTAATAATCACAATTAATTCAGATTTCATGTTTAAAGACAATTTAAATGTGAAAGTGTTTAAACAACAGTGAATTTTTATTCTGAATGACAAATATCCAATCACAATTTTATACAGTACTATATCCAATTTTAATTAAGAACCGATTTTAGACTACTTTTTCAACCTTTGAGAATACCATAAAAATCGATTTTAATATCATTTAACCTTTCTGTACAGAAATTCAAATTAACTCACAATACACTCATTTGCATACTATTAAAACCATAACAAACTCAAAAAACAGACTGAAACCTGCATTTAAATATTTTTAACTGATAACCAACGGTTTCCAACAAAACAATTTCCACCTTTTTCCATTTATTACATTGACCAAAAGACACTCAAGCGGTCAAGGGGATTAAATAAAGGGAAACACTTGGGAAATGATTAAAATGACATTCAGAACTAAACTTATTCTGGTGGTTTTTGCACCATTAATTGTAGCTACCGGAACTGCAATTTATGTCTCGTCTTCAATGCTTAAAAAGCAAGGACTTGAGACACTCGAAAGAAAAACCAACGCTATTCTTAGCAGAATGGAAGCCGTTAGAAGTTATGTTGCAAGCCAATTTAATTTCGAAGAGGAACAAAACAAAGTAAAACTAACACACCCGGATGGGATTCTATCAAGGGCTGCAAAAGATTCTGTTTTAAAGAAGGTTCCCATCTTTGCTTCAATGGCTGTAGGTAAAGACAATGCCGAGAAAGATAGTTATGAATTCAGAGTTGCCTCCTTAAAAGCGCGAAATAAGGATAATAAAGCTACTACTTTTGAAACCAAATTTATAAATAAATTTGAATCAAATCCTGAACTGGAAAGCCTGACATACACCAATAAGGAAACCAATGAATTATGGGTGATGAGACCCGTTAAACTATCAGAAAAACAGGGGTGTTTACATTGTCATGGTCATCCATCACGCAGTCCATGGGGAAATGGTAATGATATACTGGGATATCCAATGGAAAATTATGCTGACGGAGATATGGTTGGTTTATTTATTCTTAAATCAAGTTTGAATGCCAATAATAACGAAGTACAGGCTCATATAAAATCCGCCATATGGAAGATTACAATCATCATGTTAATCATCCTACTTGTGGTGGTTATTTTTAGCAGTTTGTTTATCAAATCAACCAATGCTAAAATTCAAAATATCATTAGTATCAATAAAAAAATTGCCAGTGGCGATTTAACTCAAAAGCTTGAAATTAAGGGGGAAGACGAATTTTCGGAGATTAACCGCAACCTGAATCAAATGACTGAGTCTTTGACTCAAGTAGTACAATCGGTTATTGACACTTCTAAAAAGTTAAAAGCCGAAAGCTCAGGTACTACCAAGTTATCGCGTCAATTAGCAGATTCATCCAACAATCAAGCTGCAGCTGTAGAGGAAATTTCGGTATCAGTTGAAGAAATCACAGCCTCTATTGAAAGTAATTCCGATCATGCCCGAACAACCGAAAAGGTAGCGATGAACTCTTCTCTTGAAATGGAGGAAAGCAACCATAGTTCTCATCAGGCAATCAAATCGATGATGGCAATCAAGGAGGAGCTGAAAGCTATTAATGATATTGCAATGCAAACCAACATACTAGCCTTAAATGCCAATGTTGAGGCTGCAAGAGCAGGTGCAGCCGGTAGTGGTTTTGCTATTGTAGCCAGTGAAGTTCGAAAGCTGGCAGAGAAGAGTAAGCTGAGTGCCGAAAGTATCGAAGCTTTATTCAGCAGTGGTTTAGACACTGTTGAAGAGACAGGGAATAAAATTTCAGTTTTGGTACCTGAGATTAAAAAGACATCCAGCTTAGTTGCTGAAATAGTCGCTTCCAGTCTGGAACAAAAAACGGCCGCTTCTGAGGTTAATAATGCTATTCAGGGATTGAACAATAGTACACAAACCAATGCCTTTATTGCCGAAAACATGTCAGCAAAGGCAGATGAACTGCAGAAATACGCTGACATACTTGAACAACGTGTTTCATTTTTTAAACTAAACAAATAAAAATATTAAATCTGAATCCTATATTTTCGATTTTTCGAATCAGAACATTTTCTCGGAACTCCACTTATTCTGAAATATTTTCTCCCCTCTGATTTGAGATTTCAATTAGGATTCAGATTTTTTAAAAGTCTGATGAGTCTTATCTGCCAACTTTTCCTATTTGATGAGTTTTTTATTAAAATCAGAACACTTTAATTAATTTTACTGCAAAACATTTATATGCGAAGTATTCTGATTCTGTTTTTTCTGGTATCGATAACGTTGAATGCACAACAAAAAATTCAACTTTTATTTTTGGGTGATGTAATGGGGCATGATTCTCAAATAAACTCTGCCCGAATTAACGAAACAGGCGAATATGATTATTACAGTTGCTTTCAATACATTAAGGATGACATAAAAGCAGCAGATATTGCCATTGCCAATCTGGAAGTAACATTGGCAGGCCCACCACACAAAGGATACCCTCAGTTTTCATCCCCCGACACACTTGCCGATGCTTTAGTTGATGCAGGAGTTGACGCTTTGGTGATGGCAAATAATCACTGCATTGATCGCAGAAGACAAGGATTAGAGCGAAGCATTCAAATTCTAGATACAAAAGAAATTCCTCGTACTGGAGTATTTAAAGATAGCATCGACAGGATAGTGCATAATCCTCTTATAATAGAAAAAAAAGGATTCAGACTTGCCATCTTAAATTACACTTACGGAACAAATGGTATTAAGGTAACTCCACCCAATATTGTAAATTACATCGATACAGCATTAATGTCGAAAGATATTGCCCTGGCAAAAACGATGGAGGTTGATAAGGCAATTGTGTTTCTTCACTGGGGTTGGGAATATAACCTGTCTCCTAATTCAGAACAAAAACAGCTTACTCAGTTTCTATGGCAAAAAGGAATTGATATAATCATTGGATCTCATCCACATGTTGTTCAGCCAATGAAATGGGTAAAAAACGAAAATCAAAACCAACTGGTTGTTTACAGCTTGGGTAATTTCATTTCTAACCAGCGAACAGCACCCAGAGATGGTGGAGTAATGGCAATGGTTGAGCTGACCAAAGAAGGCGACTCTACTTATATCTCCAATGCTGATTATCAATTAACATGGGTGCACACCCCAATTGAAAATGGTAAAAAGAAGTTTTATGTTCTTCCGGCAGATCGGTACAAAAATGCCTATTGGCCTGATACAACTGCTCGAGAAAGAATGAATGAGTACATTAAAGAAGCGGGACAGGTTTTTAAAAACAATATCAACATTCCAAAGCGGAATTTTCAAATTCCGTTGTTAGCCATAAAAAGGAAAGAAATTGATACCGTTCAAATCAAGGCCCCAAAAAAAATATAAAAGTAATCCGCTTTCCTCTTTACATCAGGAACCTATTACTAGCTCGGCTGTAGGTATTTCCTGAAGCATCTGGTAGGCACCTTTATCATCAGTTAACTGAGCACAGAAATGCTGCAACCCATTTGTAACCATCATATAGTCAACCTGAAGTTTCATATTATACCTGGCAGCCTGATCAAAAACCGATTTTGTTATAGCAACCGCCGGAGCCTTGCATTCCACAATCATACTTGGCATACCTTTTCTGTTATACACCACTATATCAGCCCGCTGATTCAATCCATTTACTTTAACAGGCATTTCAACAGCAATCAATCCCGGTGAGTATTTTTGATGATGAATTAAAAAAGAAATCAGATTTTGCCTTACCCATTCTTCGGGAGTTAGTGCTACAAATTTCTTTCGAATCACATCAAATATTTGTTCCTTACCTTGATGATTTCGAAATCTGAACTCATAAGTCGGGAGATTAAGCTTTTGCATTCCTCGAATTTTTCAACAAAGTAAATCAAATTAGGCAGAAAAAGTTACCTTAGCGGATTAATTAAAAACCGGCTTCGAAGTCCGGCTAAAGTTCGAAAAACTGCCAAACGAAGCCTAATACACATCCTTAACTAAATTGCCCATGAAGACAAAAAAAGAAATTGTTGACAACTGGCTACCCCGATATACAGGTAGAAAACTGGAGGAGTTTACCCCCTATATTTTGCTGACCAACTTCAATCATTATGTTGAGTTGTTCTCGCAATGGTATGATGCTCCCATACTTGGTAAAAATGGAAACATGCCTAACTGTTCAGCCAATGGAGTTACCATTATCAATTTTGGTATGGGAAGTCCAAACGCTGCAACCGTAATGGATTTATTGAGTGCCATTATGCCTAAAGCAGTGCTATTCCTTGGTAAATGTGGGGGATTAAAAAGAAAAAATAAACTGGGTGACCTGGTACTTCCTATTGCAGCAATTCGCAGCGATGGTACGTCTGACGATTATTTACCACCAGAAGTTCCAGCATTACCGGCTTTTAGTCTGCAACGTGCTGTTTCCAGTACCATTCGCGACAGGGAAATGGACTATTGGACAGGCACTGTTTTTACAACCAACAAACGGGTATGGGAATACGACGATCGGTTTAAAAAATATTTAACCAAGACTCGCGCAATGGCTATTGATATGGAAACTGCAACCATATTCACGGTTGGTTTTGCCAATGGTATCCCAACAGGTGCGTTGTTGTTGGTTTCAGATCAGCCTATGATTTCAGCAGGTGTAAAAACCGAAACTAGTGACAAAAAAGTTACTGCTAATTATGTTGAAAACCATTTGAAAATTGGAATCAAAGCAATGGACACCATTCAAAACAATGGAAAGTCGGTAAAACATTTGAAGTTTGACAATTAATAAAGGTTGAGCAATGACTTTTGAGCAGATCTTAAAAGATTTAAAGCAAAAACAATACAAGCCAATTTATTTCCTGATGGGTAATGAAGGTTATTTTATTGACCAAATAACCAATTATATTGCCAACAATGTATTAACGGAAGAAGAGAAAGGATTTAACCAAACTATTCTGTATGGGAAAGATGTTGAGGCAGAAGATATAATTATGGCTGCCCGACGTTTCCCAATGATGTCGCAGCATCAGGTGATAATAGTTAAGGAAGCTCAAAACATTGCAAAAATAGAGGATCTGGTCATTTATGCCGATAATCCTCTAAACTCAACTATTTTAGTAATTAACTATCGTTATAAGACTCTTGATAAGCGTAAAAAACTTTACAAGAGTATTCAAAAAAACGGGGTATTATTTGAGTCAAGTGCTTTACGTGAATATGAGATACCCAAATGGGTAAGCTCGTATTTGCAAAACAAAGGCAAAACCATTGATGCGAAAGCCTCAGCCTTGCTGGCCGAATTTCTGGGAACAGACCTATCCAAAATAACGCATGAACTGGATAAACTTGAACTGGCAATAGGCAGTTCTGTTAAACAGATTGACTCCTCTCATATTGAGAAGAATATTGGAGTTAGTAAGGATTATAACAATTTTGAATTGCAGAAAGCAGTACTTTATCGCGATATTGCCAAAGCCAACAAAATAGTACTTGCCTTTGGGAAAAACCCGAAAGCATATCCAATTCAGGTTACTATAGTAACTCTATTCGGAGCCTTTTTAAAATTATTATCGTTTTACTATTTGCCCGATAAATCAAAGAACAGTGTTGCTGCGGCTCTTAAAATCAATCCATTTTTTGTACAGGATTATATGGCAGGAGCCAAAAACTATCCGGCTCGTAAAGTGATTCAGATCATCAGCTTATTAAGAGAGTATGATATGAAATCGAAGGGATTCGACAGTGCTACAACCGATCCTGGTGAACTTTTAAAAGAGTTGATTTTTAAAATAATGCATTAAAAGATATTTTGAATGACAGTTGCCATTATCATCATAATTGCCATAAGTGCTATTAGTATTGCAGGATTCAGCCAAAATGAACTGATTTACAAATACCAGTTTAATGCATGGCAAATCAAACATCGCAAGGAATACATCCGATTAATCAGTCATGGTTTTTTTCATGCTGACTGGATGCATCTGCTTATAAACATGTTTGTTCTCTACTCTTTTAGTGATGCAGTAATTTATTATTTTGCCCAATCATTACCCGGAAATCCGAACCTTTTATTCATCGTATTCTTTTTTTCTGCTATTGCAGTTTCAAGTTTATATTCTTTCGTTAAAGAAAAAGACAATTATAACTATAATGCCATAGGTGCTTCAGGAGCTGTTTCAGCAGTTGTTTTTGCATCAATACTTTATGATCCATATGCTACCATTTATCTGTACTTCATTCCTGTTCCTGGAGTTGTTTTAGGCATTGGTTATTTGGTGTATTCACGAATCATGTCGAAAAAAAATATAGACAATATAGGACACGATGCCCACTTCTGGGGTGCTGTATACGGTATGGTTTTTCCAATTATTTTTGAGCCACGTCTACTGATCGATTTCTTCCAGCAAATCTTCTTTTTGTATTAAAATGAAAAAAGCAGTTTTTATTGACAGAGATGGAGTAATCAACAACGACGAAGGTCACTACTACATTTATAAACCTGAAGATTTCAAGATAAACGAAGGAATAATTGAAGGCCTTACTCTTTTACAGGAACATGGCTTTCATATAATTGTGGTAACTAATCAAGGTGGAGTTGCCAAAGGCGAATATACCGAAGAGGATGTTAAAAGAGTTCACGATCATTTTCTTGATTTAATGACCATAGCAGGTATAAACATAACTGCCATATACTACTGCCCACATCACAATAAAATTTCAGATTGCGATTGCAGAAAACCTAAGCCCGGAATGATTTTAAAAGCGTTAAAAGAACATCAAATTGACGTCGAATATTCATTTCTGATCGGTGATTCGCCAAGAGATATAGAAGCCGGAGAAAGAGCAGGCTTAAAGCAATGTTTCAAAATAAAAGCGAATCATTCTATAATACCGGCATGCAAAAACATTATTGAGCAATGAACACAACCCAATTCATTTGCCTGAACGGTCAAAAACTTAAAGCAGATCAGCCCTTACTGATGGCTGATAACAGAGCTTTTCGCTATGGTGATGCATTATTTGAAACCATCAGATGTATTCATAAAACTCCGATGTTTTTTGAGGATCATTACCAACGCCTGTTAAACGGAATGGTTCTGCTAAAGATGCAATCTCATTCGCTCGCTCCCTTATCCTTTTTAAATGAGCAGGTCATATCGTTAATTAATAAAAACAGGTTATTTGGTGATGTAAGAGTACGGTTAACCGTTTTTCGTGAGGATGGTGGATTATATACTCCAACTGAAAACAAGGTTCAATACCTCATTGAAACATCTCCGTTAGAAAGCCATTTTTATAATTTAAACAGCAAAGGCTTGTTATTAGGTAACTACTCTGATGACAGGAAAAGCCTCAATCGTTTTTCTCGTTTTAAATCGGCCAATTCTCTCTTATTCGTGATGGCAGGTTTATACAAAAAAGAAAATAAACTGGATGAAGTATTAATTTCTAATGACCAGAACTACATAATTGAGACACTTGCTTCTAACCTGTTCTGGATAAAAGATGGTAATGTTTACACGCCACGCAGAACTTCCGGTTGTGTTGACGGAGTGATGAGAAAACAAGTACTTTCAGTTTTACACGAGCAAAAGATACCCATACAAGAAACAGAAGGAACAAGTATCAATGAATTACTTCAGGCCGATGAGATATTCATCACCAATGCAATTCAAGGAATGCAATGGGTTGTTGGCCTCGAAAATAAACGTTATTTCTGTAATAAAGTCAAAGAGATACATCGTCTGTTAGTTGAACGTGCATCTAGTTATTTGAAGGATTTTCAGGAAAATTAGTCCACATTTTGAATACCTCTCCAAGATTCTCCATGGTCTTTTTCCAGAAATTATCAATATCTCCATCCATTATTGTCCGGTCATCGAGTGTTGAAACAATCCAGGAATTTTCTTCAATTTCTGCTTCCAACTGCCCGGGTGACCAACCTGAATATCCGGCAAAAAATTTCACTGAACGATGATCTGCTACACCTGAATTGATCATCTCCTTAATCACCTCAAAATCTCCACCCCAATATAAATTATCTGTTACCCTTACAGAACCGGGAACTTTTTCACCCAACGTATGAATATAATGCAATGTATTAGACGAAACCGGACCTCCAATAAACATTTCCCCTTTGAAGTTAAACAAATCCTCAATCACCTCATCCGGATATAGATCAGATGACTTATTTAAAACAAAACCAACCGCCCCTTCATCGCCATGTTCGGTTAAAAAAACTATAGATCGATTAAAATAGGGCCCCTGAAGAAAAGGTTCTGCAATTAAAATTCTCCCCTTCATTGGCTTTATCTTCGGCAGACGAGTATCAAAAATATTAAATTCTAAATCTCTCATTTAGTAACCTTCCTTATTTATTCCACATCCGATTATTATCATCCCCAACTTGAATATCAAACACTTACCCTCAGTTCGACAGGTTATTAATTGTTTAATTTAATACATATTCGCATTTCATTCAACACTTTAATAAAAAAAATGATCGATAATTTGTTTAATACTTCTGATATTTGGCTTTTATTACACAAAAGTTAAAACGTTTAGATAGAATATGGCTCTAACAATATCGTCTTCCTTTAAGCGAGTTTTGCTACTTACATTAACGATCTTCTCTCTTTCTGCAACTTTAAATGCCAAAGACATTGTTCTTAAATTACCACCTGCAGTAATGAAAGGTGTGAATGCCAATATTAGTATTGAAGGTATAGATCAAATAACAAATACACCACCTAAGTTATTGATTAATGGAGTGAGGGTTAGTCTCGAGAAAGACAAAGATGGATATCACACCCAACATTCTTTTACCAAACCTTCTGAAATACAAGTCATCAGTACAGGTAAGGTAATCACTAAAAATGTTAACCCAATCCCACTTTGGCTTTCAATACTTCCTCCGCTTATTGCCATTATTATGGCACTGATCACCAAAGAAGTTTTTTCATCTCTGTTTGTTGGATTATTATTTGGAACAGCAACCATTTATAAATACGCTGGTGTTAACTTTTTTATTGCAATTGGTAAAGGAACACTGGCTATTGTTGATACCTATTTGATGGAATCTCTGGTAGACGCTGATCATATTTCCATTATTATTTTTAGCATGCTGATTGGTGGAATGGTTACCATCATATCTATGAATGGTGGTATGAAAGGAATTGTAAATGTTCTTTCTAAATATGCTCGCAATCGTCGTTCAGGCCAATTTATAACCTATCTGATGGGTTTGGTTATATTCTTTGATGATTATGCCAACACATTGGTGGTTGGGAATACCATGCGTCCGGTTACCGATAAACTTAAAATATCACGCGAAAAACTGGCTTATCTGGTTGATTCAACCTCAGCTCCGATAGCGGCCATTGCATTTATCACCACCTGGATAGGTGCCGAATTAAGCTATATTCAGGAAGGAATAATAAATCTCGGATTAAATACCACTCCTTATTCTGTTTTTATTAATTCGCTTCAATACTCCTTTTACCCTGTATTAACACTGGTATTTGCAGGATTAATCATCTGGCAGCAGCGGGACTTTGGCCCCATGCTAACAGCCGAAAAACAGGTAACACAAAATGACCTGCAAGTGGATAAAAAAGAAGGGAAACGCAGTCCTCAAATAATGAAAGAACTGGAGGTTGCCGAAAATATTACACCCCGATGGTTTAATGCTGTAATACCCATCTTAGTAGTAGTTATTGGAACATTAATAGGACTGATTTACACCGGATGGGATGCAACAACATGGATGAGTAAAAATTTATCATTTACTGCCAAATTATCGCATACGATTGGAGATGCAGATGTATTCAGTGCTTTGGTTTGGTCATCCTTAACAGGAGTATTTACTGCAATTATTCTTTCATCAGTTCAACGTTTGTTATCAATGAAAGAAAGTATTGAAGCAGTAATTAATGGATTTAAAACCATGTTTCATGCCTTACTCATTCTATCGTTGGCATGGTCGTTGGCATTATTAACAAGTCATTTACACACAGCTGATTTTATTACCCAGATATTAACCAGCATTAATATAAGCCCTCTGTTTATTCCTGCTTTAACCTTTGTATTTTCAGCCTTTATTGCATTTAGCACTGGTTCGAGTTGGGGTACAATGGCAATTATCTACCCTCTGATGTTGCCTGCTGTATGGAAGTTAGGAGTTGATGCAGGAATGCCACATGATGAAGTTATGCCACTGTTTTACAATGTTGTTTCAGCTGTATTGGCCGGTTCTGTTCTGGGCGATCACTGTTCACCTATCTCAGATACCACCATCTTAAGTTCACTGGCTTGTTCATGTAATCATATCCATCATGTTCGCACGCAGATGCCATATGCTTTAACTGTTGCAGGCATTGCCGTTATTTTTGGTACACTTCCTGTTGCTTTTGGTTTACCTGTATGGATTTCTTACATCATATCCATCGCTACGATTTTTGCCATCGTTAAGTTAATCGGTAAAAAAGTATAGAAACACAAATAAAAAGGTCGCAACTCATTTAAAGTGCGACCTTCAATATTTTATATTTTTCAATCTAGTATATCGAGGGGAAACGCTGAGGATCAGCTTCCGCCATCATATCGTAGATTGCTTCGTAAACATCTTCTGCACTTGGATTACTAAAGTAATCCCCATCAGTACCATAAGCAGGCCTGTGATCTTTTGCAGTTACAGAACGGGGAGCAGCATCTAAATGATAAAAAGCTTTTTGTCCTTCAACTACTTTATTCATCATGTAAGCTGTAGCTCCACCCGGCACATCCTCATCAAAGAATACAACACGACTGGTTTTCTTAACCGAATCACCAATAACTCCATTTATATCGAAAGGAAGCAAAGTCTGAACATCAATCAATTCAACCGAAACACCAATTTCATTCAGTTGAAGAATCGCTTCCTGCGCAATTCGCACACACGAGCCATAGGTAACCAACGTAACATCTGTTCCTTCTATTAATATTTCGGGAACACCCAATGGAATTTTAAATTCTCCGATATTATTAGGACGAGGTTCGCGCAGTCGATAACCATTTAACGGCTCAATTACCAGAGCAGGATCATCTCCCTGCAACAAAGTATTGTAGAAACCGGCGGCCCGAGTCATATCACGAGGAACACATACATAGATGCCCCTGATCGAATTAATCACCATACTTAGTGGAGAACCGCTGTGCCAGATTCCTTCCAGACGATGTCCACGAGTACGCACAATTACAGGTGCTTTTTGTCCGTTTTTTGTTCGATATCGTGTTGTTGCCAAATCATCACTCATGGTTTGCAAGGCATACAAAAGATAATCGAAATACTGAATTTCTGCGATTGGACGAAGACCACGTAATGCCATCCCTATTCCTTTACCTAGTATGGTTGTTTCGCGAATACCTGTATCCCTCACCCGCAAATCTCCATATTTGGCTTGCATTCCTTCCAGCGTTTGATTTACTCCACCTAAAAAACCAGTATCTTCACCAAAGGTGATTACTTCAGGATAATTGGCAAATATATAATCAAAATTATCCCTTAATATTTCACGCCCAGGCACCTTTGCTACTTCTTCATCATACGAAGGGGCAACAGAAGGTACACTAAGTGCAGAATGTTCATCTTCGGAATACAACCAGGCACTATAGTTTTCCCAACCTTGTTCATTGTAATTATTCACCCAGGCTTTTAGATCATTCTTCATGCTATTAGGCTTATCGCATGAAGAACAGAAATATCGCAACACCTTGCGGGCGGCACTTAAAATATCTTTTCGGGTTAATGCAATTAATGATTGAAGTTCATTGGATATTGCATCAATTTCGGATTGTTTAAAATTACTGCATACACATTCCTTACGGGTAATGATATCAATCAGTTGTTGTCTTTCAGCTTTTAAAGAGTCCTGAAATTCTTTGTAGGCATCTTTTTGTGCAGCTCTAACTTCATTATATGCGTCTTCTTCAATCTGATCCAAATCTTCACCAGATGCCAGATTGCTCTCTATCATCCATTTTCGCATCTGTTTAATTCCATCGTACTCTTTCTCCCATTCGAGACGGTCAGCACTCTTATATCTTTCATGCGATCCGCTGGTTGAGTGACCAACTGGTTGAGTTAACTCCTCCACATGAAATAATACGGGAACATGATCAGCACGACATTTTCTGACACCTTCTTCATACATCTGACAAAGGCCTGCATAATCCCATCCTTTTGCTGTATAGATGAGCATCCCTGTACTATCTTTAGGGCCCTTTTCAAACCCCTTCATCGCTTTACTGATGCTTTCTTTAGTAGTTTGAAATTTCTTGGGTACCGAAATACCATATCCATCATCCCAAACCGAAACTGCCATGGGTATCTGCAGAACTGCAGCCGCATTTAAGGTTTCAAAAAAATGTCCTTCAGAGGTACTTGCATCTCCAATGGTGCCAAAAGCGACTTCATTACCATTAATACTGAAACCCGTATGATTTTTCAACTCAGGATTATTACGATAGAGTTTAGAAGCCATTGCCAAACCAACCAAGCGCGGCATTTGACCTGCAGTTGGAGATATATCAGATGCAGTACACTTCAGTTTGGTTAAATCCTTCCAATTTCCCTTGTCATCAATAATTCGGGTTCCGAAATGATTATTAAACGAACGTCCTCCATTATCAGGATTTAACTCAGTTCGGGTTTCACCATAAAGAAGTGCAAAAAACTGCTTGGGAGTTGTCATACCCGCAGCCAATATAAAAGTCTGATCGCGGTAATAGCCAGACCTCCAATCACCTTCTTTAAATTGTTTAGCCATTGCAATCTGAGGAATCTCTTTTCCATCACCGAAAATTCCGAACTTGGCTTTGCCACCCAATACTTCTTTACGGGCCAATAAGCTCATATTACGGCTTACACAGGCTATTTTATAATCTTTTAATACTTCGTTTTTAAAATCTTCAAAGCTTAATTCAGCTGCTTTTTCAGACATACTTTTAAATTTCAAATTGTTACTGCGTTGTACACTATGAACTACCGTGTTTTCTATTCAGTCAATTATTTTCAGCACTATTCAAACATACGAGATCGTAAGTTTGTTTTAACATTGATATAAATTGTTTTTTCGTATTTTTGCAAAATACAAACTTATAGAGATATGTGGCAGGTTTTATTATTATCGATTGCTTTAATAGGTATTGTTTTTATTCTTTTTGCAACTAAAATTCTTTTACAAAAGAATGGAAAATTTCCGAACATGCATATTGGAGGCAACAAAGCTTTGAATGAAAAAGGTATTTACTGTGCTACTACCCAGGATAAGTTAGCACGTAAAGAAGCCTTTAATATTAAGCCATTGCAGTTTGATGGCGAGTACGAAAGCAACACTACCAGCTGTTAATTAAATTTTCAAAATCCATTTTTCTTACTAATTAAAAATCAATAAATAAGAAAGCATTTTACTTATTTAAGATATTGACATCTTATATTATTTATTGTATGTTTGAATAAATTGTGAAGGTTAATCTTAAGAAAACCTTTCATAAGGACTAATAAAATTAATTACAAAATAGTGTCAAACTAAAGAGCTTGAAACTGCCGGGTCAACAAAAAGGCGGGTGTCGGCCAGGCAGCTCAAGGTTGCGTTTTGCAACATTTTTTTGGGTTATCACAAAAGGGGGCTACTGCTCCCTTTTATTTCCCTACTCAACACTTTCAATAACTTTTTTAAATCCTTCAGTTAAAGTTATCTCATATTCATTTCCATCAGTTCCAGCTGAAATAAAATAAGCTTCCAGATCAGGATTATTTTCTACTATCTTCATTCCTTTTTCAACACCTAAAACCATAAAAGCTGTAGCATATGCATCAGCAGTCATACAATCGGGAGCCAGAACTGAAACTCCTAACAATTGATGAACGACAGGATAACCTGTATAAGGACTTATTGTATGTGCATATTTTTTACCGTCTTTAAGATAGAAATTTCGATAGTTACCTGATGTTGCAAGGGCAACATTAGAAATAGAAATAATCTCCTGTAATTGACGCTCTAACACTTCAGGATCATCAATGGGTTTATCTATTCCAACCTTCCAGTTCAATCCTTTAGGGTTAGATCCTTTTACGCGCATCTCGCCACCTATTTCCACCATATAATTATTAACCCCTTTCGACTCTAAATAATCAGCCACAACATCAACAGCATATCCTTTAGCAATAGCACTGGCATCCAACATTATTCCCGGACGTTGTTTCACTATGATGCCTTCTTTCAATTCGACCATATCCATTCCTACATCTTCCATTAATGAATCGATTAATGCAGTTGTCACACTATCCTTGTTCGAGAATCCAAAGCCCCAGGCATTGACTAAAGGGGCTACGGTCATATCAAAAGCTCCTTCGGTAGCGGCTGTAATTTCTTTGGCTTTATTGAAAACAGTTCTGAAATACTCATCCGTTTCCATTGACTGGTTGCGGTTAATCTTGCTAATAACTGAGTTTTCCTGATATGTTGACAGTGACATATTAAAATCGTTCATCACTTTTTTAACCTCTTCATCCAGATCTTTATCGGCTTCGTAAGTAAAATGATAGATGGTCCCAAACACCAATCCTTCATTTTTAAAGAAAGTTGTATTTTTCCCACATGAGACCAGTAAAAGTCCCAATACCAACATTGCAGTATAACGCTTCATATATCGTTTTTTAATGGAGCAAAGTTAGTTTTTCCTGCGCTTGTGAACAATTGATTAAAATCCTTTTTTTAAAACAAAAAAGCCCCTAAAAGGGGCTTTTATATATCTCAATTTATAACTACGATCCAAAGTCATCGAATGCAACCATTTCGTCAGGCACACCCAAATCATAAAGCATTTTTGTTACCGCATCGTTCATCATAGGAGGTCCACACAAGTAGTATTCAACATCTTCTGGTTCATCGTGCTTAATCAAATATTCATCATGGATTACCTGATGGATAAATCCAACGGGTCCTGTCCAGTTATCATCAGGATGAGGCTCTGATAAAGCAATGGTAAACTTAAAGTTAGGGAATTTCTCCTCAATGGCACGGAAATGATCTTCGTAGAAAATTTCTTTCTTAGAACGGGCACCATACCAGAAAGTAACTTTACGACCTGTTTTTACTGTATGGAATAAATGGAAGATATGAGAACGCATTGGAGCCATACCTGCACCACCACCAATAAACATCATTTCGTTATCTGTCTCTTTAATGAAGAACTCACCATAAGGACCTGAAACAGTAACTTTATCTCCTGGTTTACGAGAGAAAATAAATGAAGAACAAATACCTGGATTTACTTTCATGAATCCACCAGCTACACGATCAAATGGAGGTGTAGCAATACGGATGTTCAACATCACGATATTACCCTCAGCAGGGTGGTTAGCCATTGAGTAAGCACGGAAAGTTTCCTCAGGATTCTTCATCTTAAGATCAAACATTCCGAATTTCTCCCACTCTTCGCGGTACTCATCACCTACAATAATATCTTTGAAATCAACATCAATCTTAGGTACATCAATCTGGATATAACCTCCTGATTTAAAATCAAGAATTTCTCCTTCTGGAAGCTTAACCACAAATTCTTTGATGAAGGTTGCCTGGTTGTCGTTAGAAACAACTGTACACTCCCATTTTTTAATACCTAAAATTTCGTGAGGGATTTCCATTTTCAAATCTTCCTTCACTTTCACCTGACAAGCTAAACGCCAGTCATTAGCCTGCTCCTTACGGGTAAAATAACCTGTTTCGGTAGGAAGAATTGAACCGGCTCCTTCGTGCACCTGGCAACGACACATAGCACAAGTTCCACCTCCACCACAAGCTGACGGTAAGAAGATTTTATTGCTACCCAAGGCAGACAACAAAGTTTGCCCCGGATCTACCACTAACTCTCTTTCGCCATCGTTAATGTTAATTGTAACCTCTCCTGATGGCATCAGTTTTTTCTTTGCATAAAGCAAAATCGAAACCAATGCCAGAACTACAATAAGAAACACTACAACGCTGACACTAATTATCATTGTTTGACTTGCTAATAATATCATTTTCAAAATCGTTTTCTTATTATAACTGAATTCCCATAAAACTCATGAAGGCAATACCCATCAATCCGGTTACAATAAATGTAATACCCAAACCTTTTAATGGAGCTGGCACATCTGAATATTTGATTTTTTCGCGGATAGCTGCGATACCTACAATGGCAAGTAACCAACCAATACCCGAACCTAATCCAAACACAGTTGCTTCGCCAAGCGTTTCATAACCTCTTTCCTGCATAAAAAGTGATCCTCCAAGAATAGCACAGTTTACTGCAATCAAAGGCAAGAAAATACCTAATTGTGAATACAAAGCAGGAGCAAATTTCTCAACTATCATCTCTACCAACTGCACCATAGATGCAATAACTGCGATAAACATGATGAAGCTAAGGAAACTCAGATCAACACTTGCAAAGTTTGGTCCTAACCAGGCCAAAGCACCTTCGCTTAATACATATTTGTTTAGCAAATAGTCAACCGGAACAGTTATAGACAAAACGAAAACAACTGCTATACCAAGTCCAAATGATGTTTTAACTGTTTTTGATACCGCCAGGTATGAACACATACCTAAGAAGTAAGCAAAAACCATGTTGTCAATAAAGATGGACTTAATGAATATATTAAATAATTCCATTTCTCTTTGTTTAAGGTTTATGATTCAAGAAGCTCTTTATTGCGTGAACGCTGTACCCAAATAATGATACCTACCACTACCAATGCCATTGGAGGCAGAATCATAAATCCATTGTTTACATATCCTAAATCATACATAAACTGAGGAATTATCTGAAGGGTTCCCAAACCAGGTAATGTTAAAGTACCAGATCCGAATAATTCACGGAAAAATGCAACAATAATTAAAATCATTCCATAACCGGCTCCGTTTCCGATACCATCTAAAACAGAAGGCCATGGTTTATTACCTAATGCAAAGGCTTCCAAACGTCCCATGATAATACAGTTGGTAATAATCAAACCAACAAATACACTCAACTGCTTACTAACTTCATAGGCAAAAGCCTGTAATACCTGATCAACGATAATTACCAGAGCTGCCACAATAACCAACTGCACAATAATACGAATACGTGCAGGTATAGTGTTACGCAACAAGGATATTACCAAGTTGGCAAATACTGTTACAAAAGTCACAGAGATGGCCATTACAATAGCCGGCTCTAACTTAGCTGTTACCGCTAAGGCTGAACAAATACCTAATACCTGAATGGTAATAGGGTTTTGCGTACCAAGAGGGGTGGTAATCAGCTTTAAATTTTTTGCTGAGAACAAAGGTTCTTTTTCGCTACTCATTGTTAAAACTTTTTTAGTTCTTTAAAAATGATTCATACCCACTCAAACAATCCTGCAACATGGCTTGTACTCCTCTACTGGTGATAGTACCTCCTGAGATACCATCCACAGCATGAATATTGCCTTCTGATTGTCCAGCTTTCGTAACTTCAATTGAAACCAGCTTATCGCCTTCAAAAATTGTTTTTCCAACAAATGGTTTCTGGAAAGCTTCTTTCTCAATTTCAGCACCTAATCCAGGTGTTTCACCTTTATGTCCGAATGTTGCACCGTACACAGTGTTTTTGTCTTCGTTTAATGAAACATAACCCCAGATTGGTCCCCAAAGACCTTTACCTCGAACGGGTAGTATATATTTAGTGCTGCCATCTTCCAATTTACATTCATAAACCGGATAACCACGCTCGGCATCACTTTTCTTAAGTTCTTTTGCTAAATCAACATTAAAGGCAACTGCATCCAGTCGTTCTCCTTTTTTGTTAATCACATATGCATTGTCTCCAATGAATTTCTCATACTTAGCCTCTGCATCTTTTGCAGTACTTTCAATATTTACCGACTTCAGGATATCGATCTTCTTAGCTACTTCAGCATTTTTAGTCTGAATTGGCTTTAACGATTGTGACAAAAAGGCCAAAATGGCTGCCACTACAATAACCATCACGGATGCATAAAGAAAGGTATATGTATTTCCTTGTCTATCCATTTCTAATTTGTTTTAAGCATTTACTTTGGCACGTTTCAAACGTCGTTTAATATTTCCTTGTACCACAAAATGGTCAATAAGTGGTGCAAAAGTATTCATCAACAGAATGGCCAACATTACACCTTCCGGATAAGCCGGGTTAAATACCCTGATCAGAATAGCGAATACACCAATCAAGAATCCGTAAATCCATTTTCCAGCTTCGGTACGTGAGGCAGAAACAGGATCGGTTGCCATAAATACAGCTCCGAAAGCAAAACCACCTAAACATAACTGATGAATAGCATCTACCTGCATAAGCTCATTAGCTCCCCACATGTTGAATAACAATGCCATTAAGTAACCTCCTGCAAATACCGAAACCATAACTTTCCAGCTACCAATACCAGTGTAAATCAAAAGAACTGCACCAATTAAAATAGCTAAGGTTGAAGTTTCACCTATTGAACCAGGAATCATACCAATAAAGCTATGCCATAAGTCAAATGCACCATTGGCAAATTTATCAACATGACCGCTTGCGGCCTCTCCTAATGGAGTAGCACCGGTTACACCATCAAGGTCACTTAATCCATGAATCCAGATTTTGTCTCCCGACATTTTTGAAGGATATGCAAAGAAAAGGAATGCACGTGCAATCAAGGCAGGGTTCCAGATATTCATACCTGTACCACCAAATACCTCTTTACCGATAACAACAGAAAAAGCTGTTGCAACAGCAACCATCCATAATGGAATATCAACAGGTAATACCAATGGAATTAACATACCTGATACAAGGAATCCTTCCTGTACTTCGTGTCCGCGAATTTGGGCAAACATAAATTCAATACCCAAACCTACACCATATGATACAATTACAATTGGCAATACTTTAAGAGCACCAATGCCAACCATTTGCCAAAAACCAGCAGCTTCACCAATAGCTAGGTAATGCTGATAACCGGCATTCCAGATACCAAAAAGCAAGGCAGGCACTAAAGCCATAACCACCATTGCCATGGTACGTTTAGAATCAATCGAGTCGCGCACATGTACACCGTTTTTGTTTGTATGGTCTGGCACAAACAATAAGGTTTCAAATGCATCGAAGGTCGAATGAAACTTCTCAAACTTCCCGCCTTTCTGAACGTGAGGTTTGATATTATCTAATAAATTTCTTAACGCTTTCAATGTTATTTAGTTTTTTAGTTATTAGTCAGTGGTCAGTAGTTATATTTTTTCACAATTCACTACTAACTAGCTACTACTGACTAGCTCAACTCTTTAATCATTAAATCAATACCTCTACGTAACATAGCTTGAAGTGGCTGCTTTGAAGTACAAACAAACTCGCAAAGTGCAACATCTTCTTCAGCCAACTCATAAATTCCCAATTGTTCCATTTTATCAATGTCATCCACCAGGATGGCACGGAATAAAAATTCAGGAAGAATATCCATTGGCATTACTTTTTCGTACTCACCTGACATAATGAATGATCTTCGGCCTCCATGCATATTGGCATCTAAACGATACTCTTTTTTCTTGCACATCCAGCTAAAGAAGGTACGAGAAACACTGTATTTACCAAAACCAGGTGCCGCCCATCCCATAAATTCGAAATAATCACCTTCAGGAATAACTGTTACCTGTGAGTGATATACTCCTAAATAACCGTCATCATCTATTTGTGTACCGGTAAGAACATTACCGCTGATGTATCTTAAGGTACCGTCTTTCTTAACATTGCCTTTCACTAATGTTGAAATAGATGCTCCTAATTTAGTGCGATAGTATGCTTTTTTCTCAACCTCACTACCCGCAACAACAACTACACGGTTTGAATCATACTTTCCTTCCGCAAATAATTTACCGATGGCTACAATTTCCTGTGGTTGTGCTACCCACACTACTTCACCTTTACTTATTGGCATTGTATGGTGAATTTGAACACCCACATTACCTGCAGGATGAGGACCTTCAAAAGAATGAATAGTAACCCCTTTAAGGTTATTGAACACTTTTGAAGCAGCACCATTTTGAACACCAACATGAACATTGTCGCATAAACGCTTAACAACGTCAATACCTGTTTGCAAAGCCTCTTCCTGACCAGTTAACACAAAGTCATAATCAGGTGCTAAAGGAGCTGAGTCGAATGCTGAAATGTAAAACGCCTTAGGTGTTTCTTTTGCATCAGCAATTACATCATAAGGACGCTTACGAATGAATGGCCACAAACCTGCTGCCTGTAACTTTTCAACCACTTGTTCCTTTGATAACTCACTGGCTTTAGCCGGGGCAAATTGCTCAGCAGCATCGGTGCCATCTGATTTCACCACAACTTCCAAAATCTTACGGCGCTCACCGCGGTTAACCGCATGCAACTCGCCACTTACAGGTGAAACGAATTTTATTTCAGGACGATACTTGTCGAAAAATAAAACCGTACCCGTTTTCACCTTGTCCCCAACCTTTAATGCCATTTTAGGAACCACACCATGAAAATCGGCAGGTTTAATCGCAAAAAACTCGGGTAATTCGGCTTGTCCGAATACATTATCAGCTTTTCCTGAAAGCTGAATATTCAGACCTTTTTTTAATTTTATTACCTCTGACATGTTTGAAAAACGGTTTTTTTATTTTTAAGCTGCAAAAATATAGAAAATTATAACTTTTCCATCTATATTACGCTCTTAAAAAGAGCTTAAATACTGCTTTATTTTAGTTTGCTGAGTCAAGGAAAGCACAGCAAATGTAGAATTGTTTCTTTATTTATCCAAACAGATATGTCTATATTTAAATACCTTTTAATTAGTACATTCGCAACCATACCCTTTTTGACAACAGGCAACAACCCTGTTTATACGGCTTCTAATATACATACAGTACAGTTACATAAAACTGGCTGGAATCAAAGTTTACCCATTATTCATTTAAATTCTCAGGAAGAATTAACACTTAGTTTCGATGATTTTGCCTACGATACAAAAAACTACCAGTACAGTATCATTCATTGCGAGGCCAACTGGGAAGAATCAGATCTTATGCAAACAGAATTTATCAAGGGATTTATGCCCAACCCCGTTTTGAATTATCAATACTCATTCAACAGTACTTTTGATTATATACATTATTCAGTGGCTTTTCCCAATGAGGATATTAAAATTAAGATATCAGGAAATTACCTAATTAAAATATTTGAATTGGGCAGCGAGGACAGCCCAATTCTTACCCGTCCGTTTTATGTTTCTGAGTCGCAGGTAGGCATTGTTCCTCAAGTCAAGTACACGGCAAGTGCATCCTTGAGATCATCCATGCAGGAATTGCATTTTACCGTGCAGCATCCTGGATTCAACATCAATAACCCCAGAGAAGACATCAAGGTTGTATTGCAACAGAACGGCAGGTGGGACAATAGGATAACGAATCTAAAACCTTTATTCATTCGCCAATCAGAACTGGTTTATGAACACAACCGGGAAATACTATTTGATGGAGGAAACGAATTCAGATGGCTCGATATAAGAAGTACACGCTTTGCTCCGGAATATGTCGAAAGTATTACCTTTCATGATCCTCATTATCACTTTACTTTATTCCCGGATAAAAGTCGTGGCGATAAATCCTATTTTTACAAAGAAGATTTTAACGGTAAATATTATATCGATGTACGCGAGAATCGTGATCCGGAAATTGAAGGTGATTATGTTTTTGTACATTTTAAATTGCCCGTTGAAAAGCCTATTCTATCAGGTAAAGTATATGTTACCGGCGCATTGAGTGACTGGCAGATGGACGCCAATAATGAAATGCAATACAATACACAAACCAACATGTACGAGCTAACACTACTTTTAAAACAGGGATTTTATAATTACCATTATCTGTTTTGGGATGAAAACCAAAAATATGCTGATGTTGGAACTTTTGAAGGAAATTTCGGACAAACCGAAAACGACTATATTATATATGTATATTATCGAAGTATAAGTGATAACTATGATCGTTTGGTAGGAGTTAATGTGACAAATTCATTAAAATACACCATGACAAATTAAGATTTTGCAAAATCGTAAATAAAAAACTGATTAATCTCATAAAAAGAGCACCCTAAACCCTGACAAAATTCATACCCTTGGGCTGCAAAATTCAATAGCTTTGTTTTCAATGAGAAGTACTGTTTAAATGGTATTCAGAGCAACATTTAATTTCAATTAATAATGTTGTATCTTTTGTAAACAGTATACATGATTTTCATTGATTTGATCAACACAAATAATAACCATCATAAACAAAACGCTATGCCAAAAGGAATCTTTAATGTGCCAAAAGCTGTTAACGAGCCTGTAAAGAGTTATGCTCCTGGATCTCCAGAGCGTGCCGAACTAAAAAAGCAATTAGAATTGCTAAGATCACAGGAGTTGGATATTCCGATGTTCATCGGGGGTCAGGAGATCAGAACTGACAATAAAAAACGAATTCATCCTCCTCATGAGATTAATCATACCTTAGGATATTACCACCAGGGAGATGAAACTCATGTTCATATGGCTATTGACGCAGCCCTTAAGGCTCGTAAAAAATGGGCTGAATTAAGCTGGGAGCATCGTGCTTCAATCTTTTTAAAAGCTGCTGATTTATTAGCGGGTCCATATCGTCAGGTATTGAATGCTGCTACTATGTTAGGTCAGTCGAAAAATGCTTTCCAGGCTGAAATTGATGCTGCTTGTGAGTTGGCTGATTTCTTCCGATTCAATGTTCAGTATATGACACAAATTTATTCGGATCAACCTGAATCATCACCTGGTATCTGGAATCGTGTTGAATACCGTCCGCTGGAAGGATTCGTTTTTGCATTGACTCCGTTTAACTTTACCTCTATTGCTGGTAACCTGCAAACAGCACCGGCTATGATGGGTAACGTTACCGTTTGGAAACCATCTAAGACAGCTGTTTATTCAGCTTATTTCCTAATGAAATTATTTAAGGAAGCGGGAGTGCCTGATGGCGTTATCAACCTTGTTTATGCATCTGGTCCTGTTGCTGCTAATGTAGTATTTGAACATCCTGATTTTGCAGGATTCCACTTTACCGGCTCTACATCTGTTTTCCAAAGCACATGGAAAGCCATCGGAACCAACATTGCTAAATACAAAACCTACCCACGTATTGTTGGCGAAACTGGTGGTAAAGACTACATTTTTGCTCACAAATCATGTGATGTTAAAGCGGTTGCAACAGCTATTACCCGCGGAGCCTTTGAATACCAGGGACAAAAATGTTCTGCTGCTTCACGTGCTTACATGCCATCGAGCAAATGGGCAGAAATCCGTGAACTAGTTGGAGAGCAATTGAAAGAAGTTAAAATGGGACCTCCTGAAGACTTCACCAACTTTGTTAATGCTGTTATCGACGAAGCTTCATTCGACAAATTGGCAGGAGCTATCGACGATGCAAAAGCAAGTAAAGAAGCTGAAATTATCTTTGGAGGTAACTACGATAAATCGGTTGGTTATTTTATTGAGCCTACCATCATCCTTACAACAAATCCGAAATACGACACTATGGAAGAAGAGTTGTTTGGCCCTGTTCTGACTATTTATGTATATGATGACACCAAACTTGATGAAACACTTGATACATTAGATTCAACATCTATATATGCTTTAACAGGTGGAATATTTGCACAGGATCGTTACATTATTGAGAAGTTAACCAAACGTCTTGTAAACACAGCAGGTAACTTCTACATCAATGATAAACCAACAGGTGCTGTTGTTGGTCAACAACCTTTCGGAGGTTCTCGCGGATCGGGTACCAACGACAAAGCCGGATCAGCTATTAACCTTATGCGTTGGGTTAGTCCTCGTACAATTAAAGAAACCTTTGTTCCGCCACATGATTATAAATATCCATTTTTGGCAGAGTAATAAATCAAATCCCGCAGATGCGGGATTTTTTTTGTGCCTTTGCTAAGCTCTGAGGCACAAAGTTTATTACCTTTGTCGAAAAGGTACTATATGAACTGGTCGAACTTTAAAAAATACATTCAGCCACTAATCAGTAACAAATACTTTATAGCATTTGTGATTTTTGTGGTTTACATAGGTATTTTCGATCAGAACAACCTGATTGACCGCTTCAAGTTACAATCCCGCATTACCAAATTAGAAAAGCAGAAAGAGCACTACATTGAAGAGATTGAGCAAAACAACCGAAAAATGAAAGAGCTTCAGAGTAGCACCGACAATCTTGAAAAATTTGGAAGGGAAGAATACCTCATGAAGAAAAAAGACGAAGTGCTTTTTATCGTTGAAGAAGAATAATATGGATTTTAAGAGAGTTTTAAGCATCCTGTATTACATCGGTATGGGACTGGTATTTTTAGGAGTACTGATGGGTGTGACAAATGTTGACTATGACTACCTTGTTTTATTTATCGGTAGTTTACCAATTATAGGTGTAAGAATTTATAACCGTGTCATTGGTCGAAAAGAGAACTTTCGTGTATTTTCTATATTAATTTACAGTTCGATATTTTTATTACCGACAGCATGGGCAATGTATACTAACCGCACTTATTGGGTAGTATTTATCATTTGCATGGTAGTACTTGATTTTTATGCCAGCTTTCGACGACTCAGAAAATAAACAAGTAGAAGGTTAAAAGATTAAAGGATAAAAGATAACTATATTTCAGACTGAAGACTATTCAATTAGGATAGAATCACTGCTTTTCCCATTTTCTAAAATAGTCCAATACATCATTGGTATCCATCAGATCATCGGCATCCCTTTCAAGCAATTCAAGCAGATCGAGAGAAACATCAAAAACGGCTGTTTTTTCCAGAAAATGTTCATGAACATAGTTCAGGTATTTCACAACTCTAAAAGCGTCAAAAACCTCAAAAAACCGTTTATTAAATGTGTTTAATGAAGAACAATTATTATTCACATTAGTAAGATCAGCATAGAAGTCTGAATTCAATAAATAACTTCTGATTCGACCGCTTAATTCACTTAAAAGGTCCAGATAAGCTTCTTGCTCTATCTTATAGAATTTATCTCGCATAATAAACAAATCCTTCAGATCGATAAAAGCCTGCAAATTATAAGTCTTATAATCATCAGAATCATTAATTAGTTTTGCAATGGTAGGTCCGGTTCCAAATGGAACACGATCAGAAATACGTGAAGATGGATAAACACATGTGGTATTCAACTCCGAAAAACTACCTAAAGAAATTACTTTCTGAAGAAAATAAAAATCTTCACCGGCTTGCTTTCGAGGTATACCTCCTGCCCTAACGTACGCTTCTGCTGTAATAGCGAAGCTGGAACCAACTGTATGAAAAGCATGTGGATGTCCGGTCCATCGCAATGCCTGCAAATAGTATCTTAAATGTAGCTCATATTGAAAAATTGCCTCTTTTTGCGAATCATTAAGCCCTTCACTTTGATGTTCGAAACAAATGGTACAACCATTTAATATTTCTTCTTCAAACTTCTTCCATACTTCTGTAAAGTAATTGGAACTTACAACACAATCTGCATCTAATGACAAAATGATTCCTCCTGGATTATCCTCATCCGCATATTTAGAAACGGCGTAATCCATGCCAATTTTACGCGCCCAGCCAACTCCTGCATGTTTGGCAATTAAATCATAGGCTTGAATAACTGAAATAGAAAAATGTGTATATTCTTGACTTTGACCTATCAAATAATCAAAGAGTTTTTGCTGACGAAGCTTTACGTCTGAGCTGCAATCTGAAGAGTAATTAACAACCATTATTAACTCTATCTGCATCTGGCATTTTTTGGCAGCCACATGTATAGAATCAAGCAAAAGATCAATACTTTCCTCTTCAAGATATACTGGGATAACTACCCTTATATCTTTCTTTGAGTCATCCTTTTCAAAGGGAAAACTAACTGAATGTCTTGACAAATATTTCTGAAAAAGCTTATCCATAAAAATAAAAAAGGCAGAACTTAAAAAAGTTCTGCCCTAATATATCAATATAATTTCTTACTTGTTACCTGCTTCGTGACGTGCATTAAGAGCCTCAGTAACATGTTTTGTAATATCAACTCCTTGTGCACCATACAATACATTATCACCCAATGTATTGCTTAAAATAACTTTATAAGGCTTATCCTTGGCAAATTCCTTAAGATAATTTTCCAATGTATCACGAAGCTGACGATTTAATTTGTCCTGCTCCTGCATCAATTCATTGGTTAAACGTTGATTTAATAGCTGTAAATCCTGTTCTGCTTTTGCTAAACGATCTCTTTCTTTATTAAATCTATCCTGCGACAAGAAGGCATTGGTTTGAACTTTACGTTGAAAATCCACTGCATCTTGCTGAAAAATCCTTGCTTTCTCTGCGTAATCAGCTCTTGAAGCCTCTTCTTTACCCATCAATTGCTCGTTAACCACTTTTGCAAAGTTATAATTCAACAACAATGAGTCTGTATTAATAAAAGCAACAGGATAAACATCTCCATCGGCAGCAGCTTCACCTTCTCCTGAAACTACAGCTTCTTTTGAAGAAGAAAAATGTAGTACATATAAAATGATAACAGCAATTAATAAAACCCCATTTAATACTGTAGATACTTGTTTCATATTCTCACTAATGATTTTATAGCTTATTTTTAACGGAGAACAAATATAATCTATTAGCCTGCATATAAAAATATTTGCTCAATTTTTTATTCACATATTCGGCATTGCCCATGCTCAAATGCCACAACATTAATTACTTCATTATCTAATAAGGGTTCTTAAATTTTTAGTTAGAAAATTTTCCGTGTACGACGACGATACTTAGAGCCTGAAGCATTGCCGTATCCGGGAGCACTACAAGGGATCGCTCCCCTTGGACTTCTTTTCTTATAAACCTGATTAAACCGATAAATAAGTGATAATTCATTAGCCCCGTTACTATATCCGCTCAACTCAGATAAGGTAAAATCGTAACTGTATGCAAAACGAATATTTCCAACATTTACTCCCAAAATAAATATCAAGCCATCATTGTTACTCAATCCATTCTGCGAAGCAAAAGGGATACCCCTATACCACACACCTATTTCCATTGGATTAAGGAACCAGTATGTTCCAAAATCCAGCTGATTAAACCCTTGCTGAATGCGATAATTAAATGCTGCTGTTAAACTCTGATCTATTCGGCTTCTTCCTGTTTTGTATTCAAATTTATAACCACCATAAAAAGATGTTTTGATTGGGTTATAGGTCTCAATATCGGTAATAGCAATATCATGTTTAATGATATTATCAACCGACATTCCAAACCAGAAAAAATCACTATAGATCATGGCCGATGCTGCTGCATCGAAATACTTAGTATTTTCATTACCATAAACCGAGCTTCCAATAGTAGATCCATCACTTCCCTGATCGGAAGGTAAAACAGAACTTACGGCATTCAGATTTACTTCAGCATATTTAAATTGAATACCAGGTCGGACAAAAATCCCATCATTAATCGCAAATTCATATGCATAAAGAGCACTGATATCCTGACGAACCAATTTCCCATCACCACTATCATCACGCAAAAACATTAATCCTAAGCCACTACTGTAGTCTTCAAAAAAATGATCTGCAGCTAATGCATATGTTTTGTAAGTATTGGGTATACCTGGCCATTGATCGCGATAAGTCAGGCTTATGCGCGATCCATTAGTTAGTCCGGTAAAGGAAGGACTTAAATACAGAGGACTGGCGTACACCTGAGAGAAAGATGCATCCTGAGCATTAAGATGCATCATATTGAGGCATCCAATTAACAAGATTATAATTCTCAAATGTTCTTTCTTCTTTATCATGGTTAAGGTTTCCCTAATATAGGTATTAAAATTATCTAATTAATAGAACAGTTCCTGTTTTTCTAAACTCAACTCCATTAAGGTATCTACCACTTGCTTTATATACATAGACAGCCTGTGGAGCCAGTTTATCTTTATATCGTCCATCCCAGCCTATTTCAATATCGTTGGTTTCGAATATTAATTGTCCCCATCGATTAAATATCTGCATATGGAAGTTATCAACATCACGGTATTTTGGCTTAAATATGGTATCATCACGTTCTCCTATTCCACCTGTTGTACTTCCGTCTGGTCGAGGAGCAAATGCATCAGGGAAGATGACAAAACCAGCTAATTTAGCTTCTACAATATTATTAGCTACATAGGTATTGTCACAACCAAAACTATTTTCAACAGTTAGCGTGATGGAATAAATACCATCTTGCTCATAATAGTGACTTGGATTTTGTTCATTTGATGTTTGCCCATCACCAAATTCCCATAACCAAGTTGCAGCATCTAATGAAAGATCTGTACACTTAATCGGATCATCAGGAACCCATACAACTTCTGGTGTAATACTAAAGTTAGCCACCGGATGATCATGAACTGTTATTATATGTGTCGATACAGCATCCTGACCATCAGGTCCTGGTACTGTAAGAACAACAGTATATTCGCCCGGATTCTCATAAGTATATGTAGGATTACGTAAGGATGATGTTGTTCCGTCACCAAAGTCCCAGACGAATGAGGATCCACCAACTGTATAATTGGTAAACTTCACTTCCAGAGGATAACATCCGGCATCAATACTTGTTGTAAACCCGGATTCCGGTACCGATTTATATTCAATGGTCACGTCATCATACGCCACACAACCTTCTGTTTCAATCGTCCATCTGAAGGTACTCTTACCTTCTGGAAGATCACTAACTGTTGTATTAAAGAAGTTAATATCATCAAATGTACCTCCACCGGCTACAATTGTCCATGTACCCACTAATGAGCCCGGATTTTCAGCCTGCATATCATATACCGGTTCATAAGTCACATCATCTTCTCCTGCATACGGACGAGCCTTATTACTAATGATCGTCACTTCATCTTCAGTAGTACATTCTCCATAGCCAATGGTCCATTTGTAAACGTTTGTTCCATAACCAATATTAGTAACCATGGTATTATACTGATTAGGATCATCAAATACTCCGGAACCACTAATCACTGTCCAGGTACCTGTGCCATCAACAGGGTTATTTGCATTCAGAACAATGTAATCATCACAAGTAGTTCTGTTTGCTCCCGCTTCTGATTGATCAGGAACCTTATTGAAAACAGTTATCTGATCAGTTGAGAAGCATGATCCATTCTGTATTGTCCACATCAGTATATTCTCACCGAAACCTAAATTACGTATTGTGGTTTTCTCTGCTGAATTATCATCAAAATCACCTTTTCCAGAAACAACCGACCATGAACCAACTCCATATTCAGGTGTATTAGCATCTAATTGTGCCCAATCTTTACAGTCCTGTACATCGGGTCCTGCATTCGCTTTTGTAGGTGTATTATTCTCAATCGTAATCAAATCACTTAATGTACATTGTCCTTTCGTTAATGTCCATCGAAGAACTGTTGTTCCATGAACGAGATTTGAAATCGTTGCCGAAGGACTGGTTGGATCACTAAAATTACCTCCACCACTCTCAATAGTCCATAATCCGTCACCATATTCAGGTGCACTGGCTTTCAATGTTAACTGAGAAGTACATAATTCTTCATCTTTACCAGCATAAGGAAGAGATGGTTCATTATTAACAATGAGCACTTCATCACTAAGAATACAAGCTTCGTTTTGAACAATCCATCGGAAGACATTATCCCCTTTCGACAATCCAATTACTTCTGATTTCGGATCATTAACATCAGCAATAAATGCCGATCCTGACAACACTTCCCAACGACCTACTCCAATATCAACGGCAGTAGCATTCAGATTCGTCGTATCATCACAAATGGTTTGACTATTACCTGCATAGGCTGCACTTGGTGAATTATTGATTATTGTAACCTCCTGAGAAGTTTCACAACCTTCATAAATGATCGTCCACAGTAGTTGATTATTTCCTTTTGCAAGGTTTCGCACAATGGTGTTAGGATTGTGCTGATCTTCAAATACTGCCTGGCTGGTTCCTCCAACAACGCTCCAGTTACCAATACCCGGACTGGCATTATTAGCCTCTAATTGGGTTTCATCTGCACATATAGTCTGAACCGGTCCTGCTGAAGCATCAATTCGGTTATAGCTGATCTGAACGTCATCAACAGAACTACAACCTTGATGAGTAACCGTCCATCGGAATATATTATCTCCAAAAGCAAGATTAGTGATCTCAGCGGAAGGATCTGTAACATCACTAAAGCTACCAGAACCATTTCGTATATTCCATTCTCCGGTTCCAATTGCCGGTGTATTCGCTGCCAGGGTTGTACTATTATCACATAATTGCTGATTTGGTCCTGCCTCTGCAGGTGTTGGGTTGTTATTTATTACTGACACCTGACTTACCGAGTTACAACCATTATAACTGATTGTCCAGGTTAAAACATTTTCTCCCTGATCGAGGTTACGAACTGTTGAGTAAGGACTATTAGGCTCATCAAAATTAGCAGAACCAGATCCACCAACAATTCCCCACGTTCCTTCTCCAGGATATGGATTAACCGCTTCCATTAAGGCTGTATCAGCACAATTAACCTGATCATAACCGGCAAACGATTCAATAAAGTTATTAGCAATCTCAACATCATCAGAAGAAATACAACCATTGTTATTAATTGTCCAACGGAATCGATTCTTACCTGTCGACAAACTTGAAACATAGGTATTAGGATCAGCATTATCAGTAATAACACCTGCACCAGAAATCAGTTCCCACATGCCAATTCCATATAATGGCGTATTAGCAGATAAACGAACACTATCCACACCACAAATTGGTCTGTCCTGTCCGGCATGTGCAACAGATGGTTGATTATTAATAATCACAATATCATCAACAGAAGTACAAGTTCCTGATGTAATCACCCAGGATAATATATTTAGTCCCGGAGCCAATTCTTTTGCCCAGTTTCCTTCAATAACTGCTGCCCCTTCTTTTACCTTCCACTCTCCGGTACCAAAAGTAGGCGTATTAGGTCGTAGTTCTACAGAATCGGAACAAACATAAACGGTATCTTCACCAGCATCAGCAATAGTTGGCAACATATTATTGATAACAACTGAGTCAATTGAACTACATCCATATTGTGAAATCTCGTATTTCAATACATTAGCACCTTTCGAAAGACCTCTGATATATGTATTCGGGTTGGTATCGTCATCAAATACTCCGCTACCGCTAATTAACATCCACGATACATTACCTATTGCCGGTATATTAGCTTCCAACTGGTATTCATCATCGCAAATATCTCTATCCGGACCCGCATTGGCATTTGTAACCTTGTTATTTGTGATGGTTACCTCGTCAGTTGAATTACTATTAGTATAATAAATAGTCCAACGGAAGACATTATCACCAGGTCCGAGATTGGTCACTATAGTCTTTTCATTATTGATTTGAGCAAACTGACCGGCTCCACTAACAACAGACCATTCTCCAATTCCAACATCCGGATCATTCGCCTGTAATTCTGCGTAATCATCACACACTTCCTGGTCAAGACCAGCATTTGCACTAATAGTCTCTCCATTGGTAATGGTCACTTCATCAAATTCTGTACATCCCATATTAGTAACCGTCCATCGGAAGATATTATCTCCTCTGCGTAAATCAGCCACTGAAGTATATGGATTCAGATCGTCTGTTATAGTTGCGCCTCCTGCAACCAACGACCACCTGCCTACTCCGGCTACCACAGGAGTTGCGTTAAGATTAGTAGCACCACCTGCAATAATCTGATCTGTACCAGCATTTACTGGATAAGGAGTATTATTATTAATAATAACAGTATCAGCTGATTCACAACCATTATATGTAATTCTCCAGATAAATCCATTCGGTCCATTTAAAAGACCTCCAACCTGTGTTTCAGGATCTGCATTATCAAAAATAGTTCCACCTCCAACACCCGGCAGCACGCCCCATTCACCTACTCCAAGTGCAGGGGTATTTGCTCTTAAGCTGGTAGTTCTGCCACACACAATGGTATCCTTGCCAGCACTTACAACAACATGATTATTAATCACGGTTATATCAGCCGAGCTTGAACAACTCTTATGCATAATAGTCCATCGGAAGATATTCAATCCTTCACCCAGATTTGTTACTTGAGTTACCGGATCAGATGTATCTTCAAAAGTTCCTGATCCTGTTACAATAGACCAGAAACCTGTTCCTACAGAAGGTGTATTTCCTGTTAACTGGGTTTCGTAAGCGCAAATAGTCTGATTACTTCCAACTTGTGCCTGTGTTGGTTCATCATTGGTAATAACAATTTCATCTGTACTGATACAACCAAACTGGTTTAATTCCCATACTAACCTATTTGTTCCCTGTGCCAAATCTGTTACTGTTGCATTAGGTGAAAATCCATCATCAAATGAACCTGATCCTTCAACAAATATCCATCTTCCGGTAACATTAGCAGGAGGCACAGTTGCATTCAAGACTTTTACACCATCACAAACAGTTTCATCAACTCCTGCATCAACCAGTAAAGTATTATTTCGAACGGTTATGTCAGCAAATTTCTCACAACCATTTTTAGAAGTAGTGTATCTGAAAATATTATCTCCAAAATCCAAGCCTGTAATCAAAGTAGTTGGTGCATCTGGAGTATCAATCACACCTGATCCGCTAATTAAAGTCCAACGTCCGCTACCTTCTATAGGTGCAATGGCATTTAATGTTACTTCACTATCACATACCGAAACAGATGTTCCATCTGTTATTATTGCATCTGAAGGCTCATTATTGGTTACTTCTATCTCTCCAAAGCTTTCACATCCATTTTGGGTTAATGTCCAACGGAAACGATTTAAACCTGGTTCCATATTGGTTACAATGGTTGTAGCTGTATTGGCCGGAGCAAATGCTGCAGTTGATCCAACTGGATAAACAGCTTCCCATCTGCCAGTAATTCCGGAAATAAATGTTCCACTCAAAGTTGTACTTCCGTCACACACATTACTATGATCAGCTACAGCCGATACAGATAATGTATTATTTCGGATGACAACTTCATCATATACTGCACAGTCATTTAATCCGCCTGTGCTATTATTGGTTACTGTCCAACGGAATACAACGTCTCCTCTGCTAAGATCAGATACTGTTGAATTAAATGCTGTTGGATCATTAATTACGGCATAACCTGAAATTACTTCCCACTGACCACTCCAGTTTGCATTGATAGTTGCAGGATCGGTTGCTGCCAAAGTATAAGTACTTCCACAAATACCATCATCCAAACCGGCATAAGCAGTTGGTAACGGATAAACATTAACCGTTAATGTTGCTGTATTAGGTCCGTCTCCACATGCATTATATGGAGTTACCTTGATGTCTCCCGTGATTACATCCAACATAGGATCCAGATCAACTTTAATGGTTGCAGCATTGTCTGCACCCTGAATGATAAAGCCTGTTGGTAGCTCCCAACGATAATCAGTTGCATTGGCTACTGCCGATACACTAAATGTAATATCTGTTGATCCCTGACAGAACTCTGTCGGACCAGTTATAACTCCCACACTACCTGGCAATAATTTAGCAGGTATCCATAATTCTGCAGGCTGACCATCACCACAGGTATTGGTTGCGTATACCTCAATATATCCACCGGCAAAATCAGCATCGAAATCCAATTCAACCGAAGTTGTTCCATTACCTGTAACAATTGTGCTTCCCAATGGAGCAGTCCAGATATATCCTCCATCTGCATCTGTTACCGGATCTATAGTATAAATAACACCGGTTTCGGACTGACATACACCACCTAAAACATCATTGTTTCTGATAGTATCGATTCTTCCAGGTAATTGCTTAACGGTTACATTAGCACCAATCGTTGTTGTTATATCCATCACGCAACCATTAGCATCAACAACATTGGTTATTTCATAGCTTGTTGATTCGGCTGGTGAAACTGCCCAGATATATGTGTTACCCGAACTTGGTGATACTGTCATGGATTTATTTACTCCATTTTCAGTGTATGTTATGGTATAAGGATAAGCTGTATTTCCAAATTCAATTGAAAGATTGGCGGTTCCACCATAACAGATATTTGTACTTCCACTCAACAGTACCGATGGTTTTGTATGAACGGTAACATCAACCTGACCATTTCCTGTGGTAGAACAAGAATTAGCATCAGACACTGACAATATACTGTAACTTGCATCAGCAGCAGGTGAGTCAGTGAATATAAATGGTGAGACATTAACTGTTTCTGTCGAAGATGTACCATTATTATTGTCCACCCAGGTAACTGTCCATGGTGCCACTCCAGTCAAACTCACACTTAAACTAACAGTACCATCAGAACACATTTCATCCGGACCACTGATATTGGCAGTTGGTAAAGGATTTACTCTTAATTGTACCTGACCACTACCTGTTCCTTTTAAACAGGTTGTATTGGCAGGATCAGCTACTTTAGTAATACTGTAGGTTCTATTAGAAACAGGAGCAACCGTTATACTATAAGGTGATTGATTAACTATTTCATCCCAGTAGGTTGAACCATCATACAATGTCACTCTCAAACTACCGTCAATTGCAAAATTCCAACCACTGGTAGTTAATACCATATCAAAATCTTCACCTACACAAATCTCAGATGATCCATCAGCAGAAGATAGTACAACTCCTGCTTCAGGTTGAGTGATAACTTTTATATCAGTCGCATTACAATTACCCCTTGATGGTGACATTGAGTCAAAGCTACCGGCATAATCATAGGCAAGAATAGTATATTGCCCTGCCGGAAGATTAGTAAATGTAAAAGTACCGGGTGCTGATGCGACCTGTTGAGAGGCATAATACCCTTTATCACTAATAATTTCAACAAAGTATTCACTTGCTGCACTTGGTTGACCACCCGTGATTGATCCCTGTATTTCTCCTGTATTTGTACTGTAGCAGTTAATCTGGTTACTTACTGATGTGGTTAATGTTAATACCGGATTTTCACTAATAACAATGTCCTCCTGGTATGTCACTGGCACATCATCCGTAACAATAACCCTATATGTTCCGGCAACCAAACCTGTTAAATGAAGTGATGTTGCATTTACATCCTGATTAACTCCCGGACCGGTTACCTGTATTCTGTAATAAGAACTGGCTATTGGATATCCACCGTAAACACGATTTATATGCAATTCTCCATTGGAATCACCATTACATGGACTAACATTAAACACGGTTTTTTCAAAGCCTAAAGCTTCTCCAGGCTCAACAACCTTAATACCTGTATACTCAAATCTACATCCATTGGCATCAACAGCCACTATTCTATAGGTTCCCGAACTCAATCCTATAACAGGATTGGTTGTACCTATTAAAGTATTGGTAGCATCGAACCACTCAAATGTATATGGAGCTACCCCACCTGTAACATCAACCAAAATTTGGCCATCAGATCCTCCTGTTGTTGAAACATCGGTAATCTGTGGATTAGAAACGGTTATATGAGATGTTGGTTGAGTTATTTCAATATCACCCGAGTTTAATGTACATCCGTTTGCATCTTCAATAAGAACAGAATAGGTCCCAGCGACCATAGATGTTGGATTACTACCTGACGGATTACCGGATCCGGTCCATGAATATGTGTAAGGAGCTGTACCTCCTGAAACAACAACTTCGATTTCACCAGTTGCTTCACCATAACAAAGCACATCCGTAATATTCACCGCATCTATGCTGATTGGTGATGCAGGCTGCTTAATCGTATAAGCACCAATAAATGAACATCCCAGATCTAAATCGGTAACCTGAAGAGTATAAACGCCAGCCAACACATTGGTAATAGTTGCCGTTGTTGCTCCATTGCTCCAGCTATAACTGTAATTTCCACTTCCACCCGTAACAGCTGCCGATAAAGAACCAACAGCTTCGCCATAACACTCAATATGTGTTATTTGAACCTGTACATCTAATCCGGTTGCAGCAACAATGGTAAAGTCTTTTGTGATAGCACAATCAACCCCTCCGGATGTTCTTCCATCTGTAATCGTAACAGTGTAAGTACCCGGTGCTAATCCACTTTGATTTCTCGCCCCTGGTGTTAATGCTGAAGGACTTCCATCAATAGTTGACCAAGAGTAAGTGTAATTACCATCACCTCCAATAACATCGTAAGTTATACTTCCATCATTATTGCCTGAACAAGTAACATCTGTGACTACTTCATTAACAATTTCTATGGCACTTGTCAAAGTCGCTGATAAAGTATATGTACAAGATGATCTGTCCGGATCAGCATCTGTTATTACAACAGAATAAGTTCCACCGGATAATCCGGTTTGATCCTTGTCAGTTGGTATTAGTTGGATAGGATCACCGTCTACTGTACTCCAATAATAGGTATATGTTCCTGACCCACCTGTAGGAATCAGATTAAATGCTCCATTAGCACCATCACATTCAGTATCAGTAATATTGATTATTGCATCAATAGATGGATATTCAGAAATTGTAATATCTTTTGTGGCAGTACATAAATTAGCATCACGCACCAATATAGTATAAGTTCCGCCTTCTAATCCTGTTTGATTTTTATTTCCTTGAATAATTCCAGAAGAAACAGGTGACCATGAATAAGTATATGGTGCAACTCCGCCTTGAATTTCAAGATTTATATATCCATCCGCATCACCATTACAGGTAACATCACCGATATCAGTTGCATCAATCAGTATTGGCAATGGTTCCCCCACTTCAAAAGTGTATGTTCTGTTACAATTAGCACCATCACTTTCAATTAAATCTGTAATAACCAGAATATACTCTCCTGCAGTAAGGTTGTTAATTGTTGGGGTTGTTGCCGTAAATGTAGCATCACCTGTTTTTGTCCAGCTATAACCGAACGAACCACTACCACCAGTTAAATTAATAGAAATAGCACCTGTATTTCCACCATTACATTTAACATCTGTAATAACCGGAGTTATGGCAATTTCTTTAGGAATGGTAATACTGTAACTGGTTTCACAATTGTTTTTATCTGATACCTTAACAATATAAGTACCACCCACATAAACAGTAAATAAATGATAATTCGTTGGATCCTGAATAACTGCACCCGGACCAGAAACATTGTATTTAAAATCTCCGAACGAAGGGTCCTGAATTCCTGTTCCTCCTGTCAGATTATAAATTTCAATAGTTCGTGTATATGGATCACAATCAGTAATCAGATATCTTAAGTTGAAATCCAATGCTGTTGTTGGTCCACTAACAGTAAAAGTACGACTTGCAGTACATGAACCATCTGTCACAAGAACTGTGTAATTACCAGCAACCAGACCTGTAAGGTCTTTATTGTCTTCGTTGGTTGCAGTGATTGATGGTCCTGTCCATAGATAAGTAGCAGTCGCACCTACACCAGTTATATTTAATGTAATAGCTCCATCAGATCCACCATAACAACTTACATCATAGGTAGTACCGTCAACAACAATGGTTCTGTCGTAGTCAATGATAAAATCTTTTTCAACAATACAGCCACCTCTATCTGTATCTGTTATTGATAAAGTATAGGTACCAAATGATAAACCATCCTGATTTAATGTGGATTGATCAAGACCAATTCCTCCATCTGGCGATGACCAACTATAGCTGTAATTTGACGATACACCGTCAAGATTAATACCTGTAATGCTACCATCAGCTACACCTTCGCAACTGGCATCTATTGCATTTCCTGTTATAGTAATTGGTTTTAATTCAAAATCATAAGTCTGAACACAATAATCAGTATCTAATGAATTTTGATCATACACATATAATGTATATTTATCTGGTGCCAGATTACTAAATGTTTGTGTATAAGTACCTCCACCAGGATTAGTAACCAAGATAACTTTATCACTACCTGTAAAAGCTTCCAGTGAAAGAAGATAGTTGTGATCTACTCCATTAATGATACCGCCTGAAATTTCTATTACCAATTCTCCATCAGGCCAACCAGCAACCTGATCATCACAACTTATAAATTGATTGATAACATTTAGGTTCAGACCTGTAGGCTCACTAATTAAAGTATTATTTACTGAAATGGTACAATTATGTGCATCGGTAACAAGTACGTCATACGAACCTGCTATAAGATCAGTAACCGTAACACTTGTAATACCCACCGGAAGAAGGATATTTCCAGTACCATAGTTATATCTGTAAGGTTCAGTTCCACCGGTTATTTGAATCAACAATTCACCAGAATCATCTCCATTACATGTTAGAATGTTTGTTGGCGTAATGGTTAAACCTAATGGCTCAGGTTGCTCAATTTCATGAATTAATTCGCCTATGCAGTTAGTTGTATTATTGGTTACTTCAACTTTATACTCTCCGGCTATTCTATTATTAATAAATGAATTGGTTTCTCCTGCAATGATATCATACGTTCCTAATGTTGCATTAAACAAATACCATTGATAACTAAATCCTATACCTCCTGTAGCTGATACTGAAATACTTCCATTGGAACCACCATTACAGGTAACATCTGTTGAACTTTGTAATGAAACAATAATCTCCGCAGGTTCAGCAAGAACATATGATTCGGTTTCAACACAAGTACCGTTATAACTAACCTGAACATTATACGTACCTGCCATTCCCAAATTATTGATTGTATTATTAACTCCAACTGTACCGGACAAAGAATATCCACCAGGACCTGTCCAGTATATAGGATAAGCGCTAACATCATTGGCACCATGCACCACATTAGCCACAATCTCACCATCACCAGAACCATAACAACTAATATCAGTTGGTACAAGGTTTATTACCAACTCATCAGCCTGACTAACAGTAATCGTTTTATCCAGTGTAGCCCCATTGTTATCAGTAATTGTAACTACATAAACTCCTGCATAAAGATCCTCAATTTGATGATTGTTAATTGATACAGACTCAGAATCTGTAACAAGAGTGGCATCATACTGAGTTCCGTTCCAAACAATGCTATATGGACCTGTACCTCCGGATATAACCAAAGATATTATTCCTGTATTGGTTCCATAACAATTGATTGAATTGGCAGATATCAGAAAATCAAGAGCATCTGTATCAGTAATTTCAATTGTATTAATAACAGAACAATTAACATTATCAGTTACTGTGTAAGTATAAGTTCCTGCTGCTAAGTTGTCTCTGGTCCAAACATTATCATAGGCAGCACCATCATCCCAGGTAATTGTGTACCCCGGCACTCCACCAGTAGGCGTATCAACAATAATTTCACCATCAGAACCACCAGCAACTGTTATTTGATTAACCGTGTGAGTTACCAATATTGGAGTTGGTTCTGTTATCGAATATGATTCTGAAACAAAACAGGTATTGTTATAATTAGCAGTAACAGTGTAGGTACCTGGTAAAATTAACCCCGATTGATCACTTGTTGCGCTTGCAATACCTGATGCAGAGAATCCACCTGGTCCAGTCCAGACAAGGTTATAATTTGGCATATCTGCAACATCATGTCCACTCAGACTCACCTGAATATGACCATCTGCTGCTCCGGCACAAGAAATATCATCGAGAGCTACATTGTTAATTACTAACTCATTAGGTTGATTTACAATGATCGGATAACTTATTGTTGCTCCTGTTGCATCTGTAATTCGAACCTGATATGTTCCTGCATATAAATCTTTTAACTCATAATTGGTTGTAATATTCAACTGATCACCTGAAGGTGTTGTACCATCAAATAACAGCGCATCCCAATGTAAATCAAATGGTGCAACTCCTCCTGTTATAACCAAGGCAATTATTCCTTTTTGTTCACCATAACAATTTATGTCGGTAACCGTGTAGGTAAAATCGAGTGCATTAATATCCAGGATAGTAGCTGTATAACTTACACTACAACCAGAAGCATCTGTTACTGTGAAATCATAATTACCAGGAGCTAAATTTGTTCTTGTCCACATTCCATCGAATGCAACTCCATCAGCCCAGGTTATATTATACGGAGACACACCACCAGTTGGAACATTAACTGTTATCTCACCATCATTGGCTCCTGCCGCAGAAAGATGAGACTCTGAATAGGTAACTAAAATCTCAGTTGGCTCAGCAATAACATATGTTTCAGTTACTGAACATGTCGAATTGTAATTTACGGTTACAGTATAATTACCAGGTAAACTAAGTCCACTCTGATCATTAACAACACTGGCCAGCCCTGCATCTGCATAACCTCCAGGACCAACCCAACTCATATTGTAGTTGTCCATATCAGCCTGCAAATGACCACTTAACTCTACCTGAATTCTTCCATCTCCAGAACCAAAACAAGAAATATCATCTCTTACGAGTTCATTGATTATTAATTCATCAGGCTGAGTAATTATGATATTTGTCTTACTAAGCTTAGCTCCATTTATATCTGTTACAGTTACTATATAATCACCTGAATACAGTGACGTAATCTCATAATTAGTTGACGATGAAACATATGAATTACTTAAAGTTGATCCATCGAATAAGGTACCAGACCAACTGATTGTATAATCCGGAGTTCCACCCGTAATTGCAACAGCAATAATTCCTTCAGCATCTCCATAACAGTTTATTGTATTTGGAGTTACCGTAAAATCAAGAGCCTGTGTTAATAATACATTAACAGTCTCAACATATAAACAACCCTTGGCATCTGTGATTGTAAAAGTATATGCCCCAGCTGACAAATTGGTTCTTGCCCAAATTCCATCATATGCAACTCCATCACTCCAACTTATTGTATAAGGACCAGTTCCTCCAACCGGTGGATTAGCAACAACGATGGCACCATCATTCAAGCCAACAACAGAAATATGACTTACGGTATATGTAGTGGTTAATTTAACAGGTTCTGTTATTGTACTATTTGCGGAAACAACAACACAATTATTATTATCGGTAACCGTTACACTGTAATCACCTGCTGGTAAATTAATTGCTTTGGCCTGATCTCCATCATTGGCAGGTGGGACATCAATACCCGTTGACATATTTCTCCATTGATAAGTGTAAGGAGCAGAACCTCCACTAACGCTAACTTCAATACTTCCATTAGTATCGCCGTTACAGTCATTATGGGTAAGAGTAATATTATCAATAGTTATTGGATTTGCCGGTTCAGTAATAACCTGATCTGCAATAGATTTAACACATAGAGTGCTTACATTTCTTACATCAACGGTATAAACACCAGCACTTAAATTTTTAACCGGACTGGTTTGCCATGCTCCTCCATTAATGGAATATTCATAAATACTTGTTGACGGAAGCGTTGAAAAGATCAACTGTCCATCATTATCACCATTACATGAAACAGGAAAAACTGTTACTGTTGTTGTAAAGTCATTTGGTTCAGTTACAACAAATGGTCCTTTTAAGGATGACTCACAAGTAGTTAATAACTTATCACGAACCTTAGCCAGGTAGGTACCTGCAGCTAAACCAGTGAAACTAGCCGAAGATTGCCAGGTTCCATTACCCAAAGCATCTTCAAGATAATATTCGTAATCAGTTGCTACTGAACGACCACTTGCTAATATTGAAATTGCTCCATCAGATAAACCATTACAACTTACATTAGTTACCGAAGCTGAAAAGTCTAACTGCGAAGGTTGAGTTAAATTCTGTTGAACAGTATTAATCGCATAACATCCGGCTATACCAAGATCTTCAACCTGGATAACATATAAACCAACATCTAAACCAGTAAAAGTATAACTGGCTGAAGGTGCTCCAACCCAGGTACTTCCACCATCAATCGAGTATTGATATGCACCCGAACCACCTGTTGCACTTACAGTTATTTTTCCATCAGCTGCACCATAGCAAGAGATATCTGAATAAGTATCAAGCGATAAAGTGATAACTGAATTTTCTGTAACTAAATAACCTTTTGTTAAAGTACAGCCATTAGCATCTGTAATGGTTACTTCATAATTTCCTGCAATTAAATTAATTGCATTAGCAGACTGACCTCCATTCAATAATGAAACAGGAGTACCTGTATCAATATTCGTCCACTGATACGAATAAGGTCCAGTACCTCCAGCGACCACAATCGAAATCTCACCTGTTGCTGATCCGTTGCATGTTGCAGGAGTTACAACTTCAGAAGTGAATGATAATCCGGCAGCTGGCTGATCAATAACAACCGAAAGCACATTTGTTTTCTCACAATATGTTGGAGCAGTTGTACCCCGGTCACGAACAGACACCTGATATGTTCCAACACTCAAGCCTGTGAAAACAGGATTTGTATTCCAAAGTGTTATATAGTTCGCTCCATCAAATAATCTATACTCTATCAAACCTTCACCACCTGAAGTACTAACAGTAAATGAACCATCGTTTCCACCAAAACAACTTACATCATTATGATCAGCAACAACTTCTGTTGTAACAAAATCTGATGGTTGTGTTAAAGTGACTGTTAGAATATCAATTTGATTACAGGTTAAATCAACTGCTTCAGCAATACTGAATGAATATGGAATGTCAGCACTCAGGCCTGTAAATATATTACTTGCCAACCATGTAGTACCTCCATCAATAGAGTAAACATAATTACCACTTCCTCCTGCGCCTGTAAGTTCAACTTGTCCATCATTACCCAAATTACATGAAACATTTGTTACTGATGGAGGATCAAACGATAAAGAACTTGCTTCTGAGACACTTACAACAATAGTTGCCTGTGTACAATTAGGATATGCAGCATCTCTTACCCAAACAGAATGGTTACCAGCAACTACTCCACTAACCATAAAAATATTTGGTGCTGTTGTTGGAATCTGCCATTGAGTATTATCCACAGCTGGATTTACAATTGAGAATTCATAGGTTCCATTTCCTCCTGCTGCTGTTACAGAAAATGATCCGTCGGAACCACCGTTACAACTTACCTGATTATTAGCTGACTCAATTAAACTCAAAGGTGCAGCAGGTTGAGTTATCGTAACAGGGGTTGCATTAATATAATTACAACGAGTATAATTTCTGTCTCTTACATATAATGTATAATCACCAGCAACTAATCCCGAAAATTCATACAGCGTATTATCTGTTGCATGATTACTTAAAAACCAATCAATTCCATTTATGCTAAACTGGTATTCGCCACTTCCGCCGGTTGCTTTCACAGTGAACGCTCCATCGGCTCCACCAAAACATCCGTTATTAATATGGTTAGCAACTATATCATACTCATAAACATCCAGTGCAGGATTAGCCAAAATGGTTACAGGTAAAATAAACTCACAACCTAAAGCATCTTCAACATGCACATCGTAAGTACCTGCTGCCAATAGAGTAGCCGTTAATGTTTGCTGATTATTCGCTGCAGCCGGCCAGGTAATTTTATATCCTGTTGGATAAGTAACAAGGTCCACACCGGTAAATGGTGTTCCTCCCGTAATTATTATAGTTGCACTTCCTTCGCAATCCACTCCGGCTGTACAAGGAGTACAACCAACATTTACTTTTTTAGTCAGATCCTCAACAACATTCAGACTATTAGCAGGTTCAGTAATAGTAACTGAAAGTGGGCTAACAATCTCACATGCTGCAGTTGACATATCCTGAACATAGAAATCATATGTTCCGGCAGCTAATCCTGAGAAAGTTGAAGTTGCTGTATATGTTCCGGTTGCACCTAACTTATATTCATAATTTCCACTACCTCCAGTTGCGATTAAGCTTACACTACCCGTAGATTCGCCCTTACATTCAACGTGAGTTATATTTGTAGTCTGTAACACTAACTCATACTGTTCAACAGAAACACTTCCGGTCATTACTGATTCACAATCGCCAACTTTGGCAACAACAGTATATACTCCAATATTTTCAAATAATAAGTCCGTACCTGCAGCAGTTCCATCATCAGTAAAATTAAATGATGCGCTGCTTGTTGCATCATAGGTAACTGCAGGAGTTAATGAACTTCCGGCAAATAATAATTCGTAAGTTACTCCTGTATTGGCTCCATCCAATCCAATCTTAACTCCTTTGGGAACGTCATCAACACAGTACGCTGAATTACCTCCAACTACATCATTGACTGTTACATTATAAATAGTAGAAGGTGAGTCTACTATTTCAATCTGCTTTTCATAGTAAGTAAAACAACTTCCCGGATCACTCAAATATTCGTATCTGATTGTATATGTGCCAGCTACCATCGCTGATGGATCAAGAATTGCTTTACCGTCATTGGCTGCAATTGCATTACCATTACTATCTGTACCCGTATTACTTACTCCTACTATTTCAATAAAATTACCCTGTCCATCAGGAGTTCCATCAAGGTCAATATCAGGAAGATCTCCAATCAAATCAATCACTCCTGAAGTGCGACAAATCTTTTGACCATTGGTCACTCCAATAAATGTAACCGGCTGAGCCAGATGTACAGTAACATCAACAGTATCATATCCTATACATCCATCACCAACTTGTTCGTAAGCCATGATAACCTGATACAATCCAGCTCCAATTGAAGGATCGATGGTTGCTGTATTTGTTCCTGCTATCTGGGTTAAAAATGCTGATGGATTACCATTCTTTTCAGCGGTAAAAGTTGCTGTTACAATTGCAGTATTTAATTCATCAGCTTTAATAAGTTGAGTTGGTTGATTTGTACAATAATCAGAAAGCAGATCTACTATAGAAACATCTACTTTGGTAACAGTAATATTTCTGGTTCTACTGGTTATACATCCATTATTATTAATGGTATAGGTTACCGGATTAGTAGCAGGTGAATAAACTACATTATCGTCATCGGTAAAGAAGTTCAAACCACTTACCCCATTGCCTGTAAACCATGCAGAAGCACCAGCAGGAAGAGGACTCTCTACACCTTCCAAAGTAACAGCACCGGTTTCGTAACAGAAAGTAGTCTGACCAGAACCGCCATCAATATCAAAGGATGGATCAATTGATTCATACAAACTAAAATAGGTGGTCAGTGTATTCAGACAGGAGCCTGAGTTATAGTTATATTTAATCTGATAATCTCCAGGGCCATTGGCAGCAAAGAATGTGGCTGGCACAAAATCATATGTATCATTTGGTATACCTATATACCCTGCAATTGGAGTGCCTGTATTGTCACAAATATCAAAAAAAGTTGTTCCAACTGCCGGATCTACACCATTAACCTGACCACGAAGTCGAACGGCAGTATTGTCAGAACTACAGTAACTTGGAGCAATTGAATTAACCAGATTTAATGGAGTTCCAACAGTAACTGTCAAACTGGTACTCCCATTACAATTAGTGGAAGCATCGATATATGTTAATGTAATCGTGTGGGTCCCAAGACCAGCTGCCGCCGGAGAGAAAGTAGCAGTACCATCTCCATGGTCTGTAATACCAGCACCAGAAAAAATCGCATCATTGGTTGTAATATCAGCACCATTATGTCTTGCTTGTAAAACCACATCCGGAGAATCTGCACAGTAATTTACATCGGGTGCCGAACCATCAGATTTAACAATTGTCAAATTAGTTCCAATAGTATTTGAATGAACAGTAGCAAGCTCTCCTACCGAAGCAGTACATCCATTTAAATCTGTGTATGAATAATAAATAGTATAACTTGTTCCGGAGGCACTTACAGCTCCGGGATCAAAATCAGCAGTACCATTAAAGTTATCTGATATTCCTGGTCCGGCCCATGAACCACCCGCATTAGTAGGGCTACCAACTAAAGTAACAACACCTTGATCTTCACAGAAATCACCAGGAAGATTTAGAATATCAACTGTTGGTAAACTATTCTCTGTTATAATAATATTATTGGCCAGTAAAAGAGAACAGCTATAATTATTTGATACAGCCTCAACTCTGTAATTTCCTCCTGTAACATTTGTAAATGTACGAGGATTTCCATTACCTGTTATAGCCAGAGTGTCGCCAGTTGTATTATCAATTAATAAATATTGCACCCCTGATTCGGTATCACCCAAATCAATATTAACACCCAGTCCTCCCACGCAATAGGAAGTACTTTGAGGTGTAACAGTCTGAGGCAGAGGCTGAGGTTCAACGGTTAATACATCCGTTAAGAATCGAGAACATCCTCCTTTGGATGCTAATACAGTATAAACTCCCGGTACCAATCCATTAAATGATACCGGATTAACTCCATTACCAAGAACGGTACCATAAGTCGGATCGACGAAATTATCTTTATATAAGGTATAGCTTACTCCTAATTCTCCGGGACTAATTACAACATTACCTGAATTACAGACATAAGGATTGGTTGCAAATGCTTTATCTAATGGCTGAGCATTTATTGTAACGAATCCACTCACCCACTCCTGACAGCTACCTCTTTCAGCACTAACAGTGTAAACTCCGGCAGCAAGTATTTGATTATTTACCAACGTCCTTGCTGATCCACTTAATCCGTTTACGACATAACCAGTTGCAACAGCTCCTGTACCATCGTCATAGTATAAAGTATAAGTTACACCTGTTTCACTCTGGCTAATTGAAACTGTTGTTGCAACATTTTCACAAGTCTCTGTTGAATTAATTGTAATTAATGAAACATCAGGAGACGGAAATATCTGATATGAATTGGACATTACAATGGAACAAAGTGTTCCTTTGACAGCTTCTACCCAGTATAATCCTTCCTGATCCTGAGGTGTAAATGTTATATCTGCTCCTACAGAACTTCCCGCTCTGGTTTCAACGGCTACTCCTCCAGAACCACTATCTCTGTATAAGGTATAAGATATACCGTTTTCACTTCCACTGGTTGAGAAGGTAACCTGATTGGCCGGATCGGAACAGCGGGGTGCAACTCCTGTTGCTTGTAAAGGATGATCAACAGGTTCTGCTGTTGCAATAAATTCACCATCCATTGGCACATCAGCACATGTAACAGTGGATGCAAAAACCTTATAGGTACCAACGGTGGTATATCCAAGGCCTCCATTATCCCAAACTAAAGGTATTGGATCGCCTGTGTTGTAAGTTATTGCACCACCAATGTTATCAGTATAAATACCATCTCCATTATTGTCCCTGCGTAATTGATATGTAATGCCGTTCTCTGGTGTGGCCAATGATAAACTTACCGAATTGGAAGGGACACATGCATTGTTACCTGTTGTAGTTTGAACAGCTGGTGAAGTATATACATTAAATGTCACAGTTTTAGATCCTGTCCAAAGACAGCCTGTAGACACTTCCTCAACTTGTGTAATTTCAAATGTAGTGGTTGAAGTAATAACAGGTAAAGATACCAATCCTCCATTAGTATTTAGAGTTCTCGTAAATACGTTTGTACCATCATTAAATGTTAAAGTATAAGGGGCAGATCCTCCATTAACTGTTACATTCAGTTGTGGTGTTCCACTTATACAAAATGGTTGAGCATTGTTTGCTTTAACCAATGCAACATCATCTAAACGTATGGTTTGAACAGTGATAGGTATAGAAGTACTTTTACACTCTATATTATCTGCATCTTTTAATACAACATAGTAGTTTCCAAATGCATTGTAATCTAATGCATTAGTATTATCATTATTTAATGGATAAGTACCATCATCATTTTCAGGTTGAGTGCTGGTCCCGGATACGAATGAACCATTCTGATACCAGTCATATTCAATATTAGATGGTAGAGATCCACCAACAAGACTTGTTGTTAATGTTTCAGAAAGTGTTCCATCACAAATCTCAAATAATCCCGAGCCTGTTGGCCTGTCATCAATTGAAATGGCTGGGAGAGCTAAATTACTTATAACAACCGGATCTGTTTCAACCGGAACACAACTTCCAGGGTTAGGATAATCAAAGTCTGTAACAACAACTGTGTAAGAACCAACCCCAGTCGCAAAACCAGGAGCAGGATCCACCAACGTGTAAGTTGAAGTTGTTGCACCTGCTATTGGCACTCCATTTAACATCCACTGGTAACCAAAATGAATCGGATCGAAAGGTAGAACTTCCAAAACATGACTACCATCAAAAACAGTTGGATCACAAGCTGATTTTCCACCTTGGATCTGCACTACAACATTTGATATTTCAGCAAGTTGAATGGTATTGGTAGTGATATCCAAACAAGTTCCATTACTTACCAAAGCATAAAAAATATCCAAATCCTGATATCCTATGCTAGGATTTAAGTTAAAAGTTTCAGGATTTGATGCCCCACTTTCTTCATGAGTACTACCATCCGGATGATAAATAATATAGTCTATCGATGAAATAAGAGCTCCTGGATTTACCGGATCAGGAACTACTTCAAAAGTATATTTGGATGGCGTATTACAAAACAAAACATTGTCTGTTGTCTTGGGCGAATTATTATTTAGTAAAATATACTCCGGTGAGACATTATTAGTAATTTCTATTGTGATATCATAGGTTTGATCTATGCCATGATACCATGTTATTGTAAAAGTGGTACCTGCAGGATAACCATCCAAACCACTGATAATTGCATTCGGATCATTTAAATTTGAAAAAGTTAAACCGGCTGTATTACTCCAATAGCCTTTTTGAAGGTGACCAGGAGGTGCTGCATTTGCACCCATATAAGTAGGATCTGTCAGGTTTGCAGCCACACGCACCACACCATTCTGACAAACAGGTACGTTTATCTGGCTTATAATATTACCTGGTATAATCCATAATAATAGCAGGATTATTACCCATGATGTAATCCGTCCTCTGAATGTATTTTTGACTAACGTTTGGGTATTAATGCCCATAAGTCCAATATTTGTGTTTAAATTCGAATTTTTTCCTTAGTCGTTCTACGCAAATCTAATCATTTTGTTTGCTACCTCTTAACTTTTACAAGTAAACATTCCATAATACATGCACATTTTTCATTAGAGTAACCGAAATGCATTTCCCGGCAAACTTTTTACCATACCTGCAAATTCAAGTGACAACATATTGGCACTCACCTTACTCACTGGCAGGTTACTCGCTAAACTCAGCTCATTAGCTGTCATTTCCTTATTGTTATACAATAAAGTATACAATAACTCTTCTTCACTGTTATTGAATTCATTAAAAATTTTCTTTTGCACCGAATTATGATTTTTATCAACCTCCCATCCCAATGCATTTGCTACATCCTGCGCATCTTCAACTAAACCTGCAATATTTGATTTTATCAGATAATTGCAACCTTTCGCCATTTCATTATTTACACATCCCGGGAAAGCTAATACATCCCTGTTGTATGAACTTGCTATTCGTGCTGTTATAACAGCTCCTCCCTTAATTCCAGACTCCACCACAATTAATGCATCAACCAACCCCGCAACGATTCTGTTACGCCTGACAAAGTTAGGCTTATCAGGATTGGTCTTTGTTAAGAATTCGGTTATTAGGCCTCCCTGTCCAATCATTTGAGCTGCGGTATTTCTATGCAATGATGGATAAATCCGGTCCAATCCATGCGCCAACACACCATATGTTGCAACACTATTCTTCAATGCTGATTGATGAGCACAAACATCTATACCATAAGCCAAACCACTCACAATAACTAAATCAGGGTAATTAACAGCCAAACCACTAACGAGTTTCTCACAGTTAATTTTAGCATCCTCTGAGGACTGACGAGTTCCAACAATTCCAATGACCTTTCTGGAATCAAGTTTATTCTGCCCTTTCAGAAAGATCATCAATGGAGCATCATCACAGTAATTTAAACGGGAAGGAAATTCGGGACTTGTAAAAAACAAAGGCTGAATCTGGTGTTGAAGAATAAATTCGATTTCTTCTTCTGCCCGCTCCAGCACATCCGCACTTTTTATTGATTTTGCTACCACAGAACCTATGCCGGGAATCTTGGATAAAGAACGCTCACTTTGTTTGAATACTTCTTCAACCTCGCCCACATATGCAACAAGGTTACGAGCCAATTTGGGTCCTATTCCTTTAACCAGGCTTAGGGCAATTTGATATTTCAGTAGTTCGGTCAAGTTAGAAATCAATAGGTTGCCTAAAGTTACCTATTAATCACCAAGTTGCCAATTTAAAAATAGTTTTTTTACAGGTAAATAATTACTGGTTCTCAGTTGTTGGATACTTAACAGGATAATAACTTCTTCCTTCCATTCATTTATCAAGTGATTAGTATATTTATAAACGCAAGGTAAGTCCTGTTGTGACCAATCCTAAATTAGCTTTGCCAACTTCCAGAAGCATCGAAACATCATCAGTAACAAAATAACGAACACCAACAGCTGGTCTCAACTTTAGCTTTAATTCTTTATCATTAAAATTTTCATAAATCTCCAACTCATCATTCCAAACATCTGTTTCTTTTTTGGACGACCATTCAAACATCACTCCCCCTGTTACATAAAAATCCCAATCACCCAGAAAAACAGAATAATTCGTCCATTTCTCTATCCACCCGGCAAAATGAACGGATGCTAATCCTCCTAAAACAACCTTGCCGTATTTATGAAGATTGGTAGAAATAGTGTCATTTTTATATTTATCCCGATTAAAACCAAACATTCCCCCAACACTTAAAAAATCATTTAATCCATATTCAACAGCCATCGAAACAGGAGGAATCTTTGAAATACTGTATCCATCCCAATCATTCTTATCACTGTAATCAGCAAACGAAATTTTTGGACTTACATACCAATCTGCTTTTTTATACTGGGCACTAATCGAGGTAGTAAAAAGTAATAACAGAAGAAAAAGAAATATTTTGGGCATAACTACTTTACTTTATTGATGAAATCAATATACTTTTTTAATTCATTAATTTGTGTTTTGTCGCAAGCTGCAATACCAACAGATGGAAATATGGCATGTCGGCCCTGTATGCTTCCTTCTATCTTCAAACTACGCCCCAAGCCACCAAGTCCCATCGAGAGTTTAATTTTCTTTACTTTCTCAACAGGAATCAGAATTCGTTTATATTGCCTGCCAAATGGAAAAAGCCTGTAAAACTTAATATCTATCTTATCAGCAGTCAATTCAACATCTACATAATAGAAACCACCAAAATAATAAACAGCTATTGCAACCAGAAGTAGCCCCCATAATATTAGCTCTAATGTAATGTTTCTGGGTTCTATAAACAGATAGTTCCCGGCCACTAAACCTAAGGCAATCAAAACCATCAGAGCCAGAATCATGCCTCGGGGACCCACTTGCTTCTTATTATTAAATTTTATAGTCATTAATCTAATTGTTATTATTCATCAAAGTCATAATTCGTAAGAAATATCTACCAATTAATAATGAATTATTATAAAATCCTAATCGTATCTAAAAACCTATTCCTAATTCCCAAAATTAACTATTTTTGCAATTGAATATTTAAAACTGATCAATGTTTCCGCTATTATCAAAAGAGTCGAATGTATTTATAGTAGATGATCTGACAACAGACATTGAGCATCTTATATCAAATTTTCCAGAAGAGAAAGTCTTCCTTCTATCAGATAAAGAGTCATATAAACACTGTTTCCATAAAATTGAAAAAGTAAAAGGCCTTAGTCCTGAACGTACTGTTATTATTGCCGACGGCGATAACAACAAAGGACTTGCTGCCGTTGAGGAGGTATGGAAATTACTAAGTGATGGCGGTGCCGACAGGAAATCGCTATTATTAACTTTAGGGGGTGGAATGCCTTGTGATTTAGGTGGGTTTGCCGCTTCAACTTTTAAGAGAGGAATTAAATTTATTAATATTCCAACAACTCTTTTATCACAGGTTGATGCTTCAATCGGAGGGAAAACAGGTATTAATTTTGCTGGTCTTAAAAATGAAATTGGGGTATTTAATCATGCCACAGCCGTATTGATCGACACCAGCTTTTTTGAAACCCTTGATAAGCCAAATATTATTTCGGGTTTTGCCGAGATGATTAAGCATGCTTTCATCTACTCTGCCGAAGAATGGGAGAAACTAAAAAGTTTCGATATTAAAAATCCTGATTTGGATAAGCTGAAAGAATTGGTGGCTGATTCGATCCGCATCAAAGATTATTTTGTACAGAATGATCCTACCGAACACCATATTCGTAAAGCATTGAATTTCGGACATACCTACGGACATGCATTTGAAAGTATGGCCTTGTACGAAGACAGGCCATTACTTCATGGTTATGCAGTAGCATTTGGTATGATTTGCGAACTATATCTGTCGCATACCCGTTTAGGATTTCCAATGCCTTTGGTATTAGAATTAGCTGAACGATTGGAAGACATTTACGGACACTTCGACTTTTCAACAGATAAGTACGATGAGTTATACAGGCTGATGACACATGACAAGAAGAATGAAGGCAATAAAATCAATTTTACCTTGCTCGAAGAAATCGGTAAGATTCAGATAAATTGCCAGGCAAGCCAGAAAGAGGTTTATGATGCCTTGTACTTTTACAACAATTTCAAATAAAACTTAAAATGCAATATACGCTTCAGTTTGAGAAAAAGACAGACAGTGTGCAAATACAACTGCCTGCTTCTAAAAGCATAAGCAACCGGTTATTATTATTAAACGCATTAAGCTACAGTCCTTTCGAAATCAAAAACCTATCTGATAGCGATGACACAAAAGTGATGCTAAACGTGTTAAATTCTGATACTTCAACTTTTGATGTGGGTGCTGCCGGAACATCGATGCGTTTTCTTACAGCGTTTTTATCTAAAATTGTTGGTGAGTGGACCATCACAGGTTCTTCACGCATGAAACAACGCCCCATTAAAATTTTGGTTGATGCTTTAACTCAACTAGGAGCCAGAATAGAATACATCGAGAATGAAGGATTTCCTCCCTTAAAAATATTTGGTTGCGCTTTAAAAGGTGGTGAACTAGAATTACCGGGTGATATCAGCAGTCAGTATATCTCGGCATTGATGATGATAGCTCCAACTATAGAAAATGGTTTAACATTAAAACTGACGGGAGATATAATTTCAAGGCCTTACCTGAATATGACGTTGGCTTTAATGAAAGAATTTGGTGTTACAGGTACATGGAAAGGTAATTCAATCATCATTCCGGAAGCCAGTTATAAAGCTGTTCAAACAAGTGTAGAATCGGACTGGAGTGCTGCCAGCTATTGGTACGAAATTGCTGCCATAAATCCTGAATTGAGTGTCACTTTAAAAGGATTAAAGCGATACAGTCTGCAGGGTGATTCGAATGTTCAGAAAATATATAAAGAGTTGGGTATTGAAACCAAATTCTCACAAAAAGGAGTAAATCTGGTTAATACTGGTAAAAAGTGCAGAAAACTAAATTACGATTTTATTAATGAGCCTGATCTGGCTCAAACAGTTGCCGTTACCTGCTGTCTGATGAATGTTCCTTTCCATTTTACAGGGCTGCAAACATTAAAGATTAAAGAAACTGATCGTATCTCAGCTTTGATCAACGAATTAGGCAAGATGGGTTATCTGCTTGAATCAAATCAAAAAGACAACCTGATTTGGAGCGGAGATAAAAAAGACGTAAGCGGAACCATTGAAATCGACACCTATAAAGACCATCGTATGGCAATGGCCTTTGCACCAGCTTCATTTACCGGTGTAAAAATATCTGTAAATGATCCAATGGTGGTTACCAAATCTTATCCTCACTATTGGGAGGATTTAAAATTGGTTGGTATTACTTCTGCTGAATAGATCGCACTAAAAAAATTAAAACGGGATAGCATCTTAAATGAATTTTTCAAATAGGATGCGATCCCGTTTTTTTAGCTTATCTAAATATTATTCCTCCAAAGCAACCTGTTTACTTAATGAATCAGCCGTTTTAATTAGTCGTACCATCTCAGCTTTAAAACCATCTTCATCTTCACCACGGGCCTCTTTAGCAATATCTTGAATTGAATCATAATTCATGTCACCAATATATTTAGAGTCACTTAACCTCATTCCAAAAGCAGCAACTGATGCCGCAAATCGAAAATCATGACTGGCCTTTTTAAATTCATCAACTGTTCCTTTTACAGCAAATACCATTAAGGTACTTTTGTTTTCATCAGGTTTTTTATACCTCAATTTCAATGTCAGCCATTCATTGCTTGTATCATTAGTTCGATGAACCAGCTTTTTCTGATATTTTAAATCATCCACCGTTTTAATCCACACTTCAGCATCCTCAGCTCCCTGCGGAATAATTTCATATAGTGCGGTTACTGTATGACCAGCTCCAATCTCTCCGGCATCTTTGGTATCATCATTAAAATCTTCTTTATTCAACAATCGGTTTTCGTAACCAATCAAACGATAAGCCAGTACCTTTTGAGGATTAAACTCAATCTGAAATTTCACATCCTTGGCAATGGTAAAAAGGGTTCCGCCAAATTCACTTACCAGAGTCTTCTGAGCTTCCTGAAGGTTATCGATATAGGCATAATTACCATTGCCTTTATCTGCAATTATCTCCATTCGATCATCTTTATAATTGCCCATTCCAAAACCCAGCACTGTCATAAATATGCCATTCTCTTTTTCCTGCGATACCAACTCTTCCATTGAGGCATTTGAACTCTCTCCCACATTAAAATCACCGTCAGTGGCCAGAATAATTCTGTTATTTCCGCCTTTTATCAAATGCTCCTTAGCTGTTTTATAAGCAAGCATCAATCCTGCTCCACCTGCAGTTGAACCTCCGGCCTGCAATCGGTCCAATGCATCCAGTATGGTCTTTTTATTTTTACCGGAAGTTGGCTCCAACACTAAACCTGCAGCTCCGGCATACACCACAATCGACACATAATCTTCATCTCTCAATTCATTAACCAGCAATCGGAATGATGATTTTAAAAGAGGTAATTTATTACTGGAATTCATTGAACCCGAAACATCAATCAGAAATACCAGATTGGATGCAGGTAGATTTTCTTTGTCAATCTCCATTCCTTTCAAACCCACTTTCAATAGGTAATGATCATTATTCCAAGGACAAACAGCCATTTCAGAACCAACAGAAAAAGGGTGTTCATCATCAGGCAATTCGTAATCATAATTAAAGTAATTTATCATCTCTTCCACTCTAACAGATCCTTCAGGAGGTAGCTGTCCCTGATTCAAGAATCGACGAACATTGGTATAACTGGCCCGGTCAACATCAACCGAAAAAGTAGAAAGCGGCTCATCGGTTACCTGTTTATAGCCATTTTCACTTACCGAAGCATAACTTTCGGTATTAAACTCTTTGTCATAGGCAATATGGTTAGCATAACCACGGATCATCACACCGGATGTGTTGCCTTTTAAACTATTTGAAATCGCTCCTGTTATGGAACGCTTTTGCCGTACACCATACCCAACAACCACACATTCTTCAATAGCCACCTGGTTATTCTTCATCACCACATTGATAACCTTTTTGCCTTTCACTGCAATTTGTTCTTCTTTCATACCAACAAAAGAAAAGACGAGTACATCTGAATCTGAATTAACAGTGATCTTATAATCACCATATGCATCTGTTATGACTCCGGTTTGTGTACCTTTTATTAACACACTCACGCCAGGTATCTCTGCTCCTGTTTCATCAGTTACCTTACCTGTAATTACTTGCTGAGCTATTAACTGAAAACTCATCAAAGCAAATATCATTGATATTAAAGCAATTCGTTTCATAGTATTTATATTTTATGGTTCTACATTCTGACAATAGGATGCAGCCCATTTATTTATTCCATAAAAAATTTTGATATTTTTTCTACTTTTAGAGCATTCTAATAGATCTATGATTCAAAATTTCTTCAAAATCAAACCATTAAGCGATGATCTTTTGCTAAAGAAATTTCAGGAAACTCAAAATCTTGATTTTCTTGGGCAACTTTATGAAAGGTACATGCACCTGGTTTATGGGGTATGTTTAAAATATTTGAAGAATAAAGAAGAGGCCCAGGATGCTGTTATGGGTATTTTTGAAAAACTTAACAAAGAAATTCCCGGAAAAGAAATAAATGATTTTAAGCCCTGGCTGTATGTTGTAGCTAAGAATTATTGCCTGATGCAACTGAGAAAAGAACAAAGCCTTAAAAAGAATTCATCTGAATATGAAAAAAGTGAACTTCTTTTTATGGAAACAGAGGAACCTTTGCATCATACTAATAACTGGGAGCCGGATGCTATGGATATCCGACTGAAAGAGTGCCTTGAAAAATTAAAAGACAGGCAGAGAAGTTGCATTGAATTATTTTATTTTAATGAACTTTGTTATAAGGAAATAAGTGAAAAACTAACACTTGACGTTAAGAAAGTAAAAAGTTATATACAGAATGGAAAACGTAATTTAAAGAATTGCATTGAGTCAAAAGCATGAATAAGTTAAACGGACATAATATGATAACAGGTTTGTCATCATTCTTCCAATATTTGAAAGGAAAAATGAATGCCCGTGATGAGCATGCTTTTGAACGCCATTTATTAAATGATCCATTTGAATCTGATGCTCTGGATGGGTTTAAAAACTTTAAAGAAGAAGATCTGACTAAAGATTTAGCTTTTCTAAAATCTAAAATCCAGAAAGATAAAGGTGGTATTGTCAGGTTTATCAATCGAAAGTCAGTGGCTGTTGCTGCTTCTGTTATTGTTATACTTGGACTTCTTTCTGTTTTACTATTATTACAACCCAAACAACCTCAATTAGTTTCGCAAAAAATTGAACCCGTTATTCAACAAGAAAAATCTTCGCCAGACAAACAAGATCAATTGGATCAGCCAAATACTGAAGCTCTGCAAGAAGAGGATAGAATTGTTGTTGAACCAGAAGAAAAAGTACTTGCTGATAAGGTTACGCTAGCTGATGCAGAACCTGAACTGGCAGACGAAAGCGAATCTATTGAAAAGCTTCCCTCTGTTCAAGCTTCTAAAAGTAAGGTTCAATTGGCATCATCAAAAAAAGCTAAAATCAATTCTTTCAATGTTGAACCACAATCTTTTATTGAATCAAATCAACGAAGAACTGAATCTGACAGTGGCAACAACCATTTATCTGGAACATTAAAAGGAGAAGAATTTATTGGTGGAGGTACTGGTCAAATTGATATGGTTACCATACAGGGTAAAGTCAAAGACAAATATCAACACCCGGTAGCTGGTGCCAACATCCAGGTCAAAGGCACTTCACATGCTACTTTATCAAATGCGGATGGTAGTTATCGACTAAAATTTCCGATAAACGATACAGCCCAACCTGTTACAGCTTCATTTTTGGGCTATGTTCCATCTGAAATAGCGCAGAATAACAACGACACCATTGATTTTACGCTCAATGAAGAATTCTTTGCTCTAAGTGAAATTCAAACGATCAGTCCCAAAGAAGAAAAACCTGCACAAACAGAGGACTTTGTTCCTGCTGAACCTGAAATTGATATGGATGAATATCTGGATGAATTACTAAAAGAAATGCGCTACCCTGAGGATGGCAGCGGCAAAAAAGAAATCGTTGTAGCCCTGGTAGTTATATCTGATGATGGAGATATAAAAGACATTAATATAAAACGATCACCGGGACATGCATATTCCATTGAGGCTATACGAATTATTAAAAATGGTCCATTATGGAAACCAGCCTATCAGTTTGGAGTACCCGTTCAGGACGAAGTAAAGGTGAAAATCCAGTTTATTCCTCTAGTAGAGAACGAATAGCTGTTTTGGTTATTATCCCGGGTTGTTTTAATATTTCGCACAAGCCATTATCTTTGAATAATTCAAACACCTATAATGAGTGGAATTAATATAAAGCAGCACTACCTGTACAAAGCTCTGATAATTTGGCTTGTGTTTTCACAATGCAGTACCAGCGATCCGCTAATTACTTCAACTTTTTTACTCGAAGACAAATGGTTACTAACTGAGGTTGTAGCACCAGATTATCCGTTTCCGCTAGATCAGGACACCAATGACATCAGTCTGTCTTTCCCAAAAACAGAGGAGTATGAATTATACTTATCTGAGAAAAGTTGTAATGGTGAATATATTGCCAGTCAGGATGGCGAAATTGAATTCACCAGAACCAATTGTTCAACAGACTGTTGTGTTTCGGAGTGGGATCATTACTTTTTAACCTTGTTGAATAAATCAACACAATTCAAGGCAACTGACGGAGAGTCACTTAAGCTCATCATTAATGAAGATAATTATCTGATCTTTGATTTCGAGAACAAAACCTTAACGAACTAAAAAATTTGATTGTTACATTTTTTTATACGTGTAAACATTTTTTAATTTGTCATAAATTTGAAACTTTGAATTCTAATAAATTCATAAAAACCTAATTATAATGAAAAAGCTAATTGTGATAGTAGCCTTAATAGGCATCGTTTTTACTTTGAACGCACAGGACAGGATTGCAGTTGGATTAAAGGCAGGATTTAACTCTACCAAAATAAAAATATCTGATTTCACATCGAGCGATAATCTTGATGACATAAAAAACAATGCAAAAAGTGGCTTCTTATTCGGAGCATATGGAAAAGTTAGATTAATTGGCTCTTTATCATTTCAGCCTGAATTGTATTATGCAAAAAAGACATCTGAATTAAAAGCATATTACAACGGGGGATTTGATGTTAGCCAAAATGATTTCCATACATGGGACATCCCTTTGCTAGCTAATCTTCAGCTATTAGATTTATCTGTTATTAAAGTTTATGGAGTTGCCGGACCGGTTGCCTCGTTTATTGCCAAAACAAAAACAGATATTCCTGAGCTGGATGAATACAAAAAAGCAAACTGGACTTTCCAGGCAGGAGCTGGTGTTCAAATCTGGCGTTTAACTGCTGATGTACGCTATGAGTGGGGTTTATCTGATATTTCAGATTTAGCTGATTACAATATCGGTCAGAAAACTGATGTATTGACATTCTCTGTAGGTTACAGATTATTCGGTTTATAAAAATATTACCCAAATCTTATATGAAAGTGGCCGGTTTCCGATTGGAGCCGGCCACTTTCATTTTCTGTTGTAAAAGGAAAAGAGTAATTTAACCTTTCTAATAAATGCAGACATGGATACAATTTTAGTAACAGGAGGTACTGGATATGTAGGATCCTGGATAGTAAAAGGGCTGCTTGACAAAGCATATACCGTTAGATTAACCGTTAGAGATAAAAACAACGAAGCCAAATACGAAAACCTAAGACAGATAGCCCTTACAACCAAAGGCAAACTTGAAATATGGGAAGCTGATCTGCTTGAAGAGGGTTCCTTCGATGATGCAGCTTTGGGTTGCGATGCAATTATCCATGTTGCTTCTCCTTTCACGTTAAGATTTAAAGATGCTCAACGAGATTTGATTGATCCTGCCATTAAAGGTACACGTAATGTATTGTTTGCTGCAAGCAAAGCAGGTACTGTCAAAAAAGTAGTACTTACATCCAGTGTAGCAGCTATTCATGGCGACACCATCGATATGCAGGAACAAGGTCTCGACGAATTTACTGAAGAACAATTCAATGGTTCCAGCTCGTTAACACATCAACCTTACTCTTTCTCTAAGGTTTCGGCAGAAAAAGAAGCCTGGAAGATTGCAGAAAGTCAGGATGAATGGAAATTGTTTGTTATCAATCCATCTTTTGTTATGGGACCTTCATTAAGCAGTTTATCCGATTCTGAGAGTCTGAGTTTTATGAAGGATATTCTTTCCGGAAAATTTGCCATGGGTGCACCGGCTATCATGTTTGGTTTTGTTGATGTTCGTGATGTGGCCAAGGCACACATTCTTGCTTTAGAGAATGAAAAGAGTGAAGGTCGGCATTTGTTAGCCGAACGAACTATTGATGTTTTGGATTATATTAAGTTGATAGAAAAAGCTTTTCCAGGCAAATTTAAACTTCCAACGAAACATGCGGCAAAGTTTTTGTTATTGATGACAGGTTGGATGTTTAAACTAAGTAGCAAATTTATCAAACGTAATGTTGGATTTCCGCTCAGTTTGAATTCAACCAAAAGTCGTGAAGCATTAGGTTTGGAATACATTCCTTTGGAACAAACCGTTAAAGACATGGTGGTACAAATGCTTGACGATAAACTGATTTAATCTAAAAACAGTAGCTATGAAAAACTATCTTTTCCTCTTTCTTATAACAGTAAGCTTGTCAACCTTTTCGCAAGTAAAACAAGATGATCCGTTTAAAAGAATGGATGAAGAATATAAAGCTCTTATGGATCGGATGAACCAGGATTACGAGAAGAAAATGGAACGAATGCAGAAAGAGTATGAGGATCGCCTCGAAAAGATGAATAAAGCTTTTGAAAGTTATCTAAAAAAAGGCTTTACTGAAGTTGAGCAGATTGAAAATGAAGAAAAAATAGCTGAAGTTCCAAAGCCTATTGATCAACCTGCATTTGAACCAGTTGTTGATGAACCCAAAGAGGTGGTTGAAGAACCTGAGCCCATCATCATACCGGCACCGGTAAAACCCGATATTGTACTGAATGAAACATCTGCTATATCCATTACCCCAATGTTGCAACTACCAGCTGATGCCGATTCTTATACGCAAAATATAAATGTCGACTTTTTTGGTTCCAATGCCGCTTTAAAGATTGACAACCGAATGAAATCCCTGGCGTTAAAATCAGTAAAACCTCAAAGTTTTGCTCAATACTGGGAAGATTTCACTCAAACCTATTACGCAGTTTATATTGAATCAATGGTGGCCTATGCTGAATCGAAAAACCTCAACGACTGGGGTGTTTATCAACTCGTACAGAATACGTCCAAACAATTATTTCAAGCGTCTAATAACAAAGAAATGTGGACATGGGCAATTCTGAATCAGGCTGGTTACCAGGCAAAAATTGGCTATACTAATCAAACGGTTTGTTTATTATTACCTTTTATGCAACAGATCTATGAAAAGCCCTATTACAACATTAATGGAGATAATTTTTATCTTCTGAACACAAAGGTTAATGCCAAAAATATTTATACCTATACCGAGAGTTTTGGTGGAGCTACAAGAAAAATAGACCTGCATCTTCCATTTAGCCTGAACTTTAACGATCCATCAAATACAGTTACCCGAAAAACAAAGTTACCGGGTTCAGATGAAGCTATCAATCTGCAGCTTGACAAAACGATTATTGCCTTCCTGAACAGTTTTCCACAAACCGACAACTCAGTTTACCTCAACGCAGCCATGTCGGGAAGCCTAAAAGAAGCTTTATTTGAAGAATTAAAACCAAAGGTAGAAGGTAAATCGGAAACGGAAGCAGTGACTTACTTATTGAGCTATCTCCATAACTCATTCGAATACAAAACAGACCGTGATCAGTTTAATTACGAAAAGATGTTCTTTCCTGATGAGATGTTTTATTATCCTTATTCCGATTGTGAGGACAGGGCTGTTTTATTTACACGACTGGTAAATGATTTGCTGGGTATGGATGTGGTGGCTCTAACTTACTTCAGTCATATGGCTGCCGCTACGGCTTTCAGTACTCCGATTGAAGGATACTCAGTGATGGTTGACGGACGTAAATATACCATTACCGATCCAACCTATATCAACGCCCCAATTGGTGCTGTGATGCCTGAATATGAGAAATACAAACCACTGGCTATCAGAATCAATAATGACAGCAGATCAAACAACATGTGGCAAATGATTGCCAGATCGCTTGAACAAGGTAATGAAGGCAAAGTGTTTATCTCAGACAGAAAAATGGCCCAGAATGGTAATTACCTTTTGTCTGGTTGGTTTAACAATCAGATAAATATTGGAGGACAAAGCTATCAGGCTTATGGAGGAACACGTGATTTATGGTATGCTGCCTTTAACGGCGGAGGCGACCTTCAATGGTTTTTACCGGTAAACTGCACCGACAATGCATTTAGTCAGGCATTTAATGTTGGTAAAGAAGGTAATATTTATTCGTTGATTAGTTATTCAGGTACTGTAAGTCTTAGCCAACGACGTTTGGCCCGAAGTGAGCAACCGGCGCATTTAATTTTAGGCTTATCTGACAAAGCCTATCCTGTGCTTAGCGACAACATTGATTTTGAAGTCCCCGAAGGTAAAAAACTAGCTTTCTATGGTAAATATAAAGCTGATGGCACCCGAATTGATTTGCTGTCCTTCCCAACTGAGAAAGTAACTTTCGACTCACAAATTACAGTCGATTCAAACGACGAAGTGGTAGTTCGCGGAGTTGTAGGTGAAATAGAAGGTTTTACCAAAGAAGTACCCATTCTTCTTGCAAGTGCCTCATTCAGTGCCGAAGACCAGATAGAAAGTTACATGAAGACTTTCGCCGATCAGAACTACAACAAGCATATGATTGCCTTATTCAGTGCTCTCAAACTACTGTCGCTAAATGGAGGAAGAATGTCGGGCATGACGGTTCGTAACCTGCTGAATAAAAACAATCCGGAATTTTATAAACGAAATCCTAAGATTTATGAAGGACTGCTACGCATGCAGTTTGTTGTTAATGATGCTGGTGTAATAAAGGTAGAGACCTACAAAGGAGATAACATCTCGCTTTTTTCAATGAAGATTAAAAACAACAGCAATCTGCAGATTATCCAGCCAACAGAAGATAAATACGAGGTTAAATTCCTAAACGGAGTTCAGGTTGGTAAAGCCGTTGTATGGTATGATCTTAACTCAATAAGTATGGATGGAACTAGTGGTGATTTGGTTTTCGACTATGATAAAGACCACGCTAAAAAAACAGTCAACATTAAGGAAATTGTAGACTAAATAAAAATATAAGGATCGAATCTCCATTAGCTAAAACACTATTAAAGATTCGATCCATTAACTTTCTCAGGTTTTGATATTTTTAAAATTTCAATTCTTTTTCTATTTGTAATATCAACCGGTCCTTTTTTTCTTCAGCTTCTTTTGAAATTCTGATTGCTTTCTCATTACTTTTATTTATCCTGATCAACGGAAGAAATTGAAAAAATGCAATCCAATACATCTGGGCAATTGAAATGCCGAATAACTCAATATTGATGACCTTTCCTGCTATCACAAGCATCCCTGCAGTAATAACAAAAAGAATAATCCTTAGAGTAATTTCACTCACAACATTTTCTCGAATTATTTTCCGTGGATTCGTATGATATTTTTTATCAAAAGCATGTTGAAGACTTTCTTTCAAACTCAATTTAACTTTAATAAGCTTATTTAGATCAAATCCCCTTTCAAAAAGAAGATTTCCTGCATACAACTGAGGCTCAATATTAATACGATTTGTATCCCTAAATAGGTCAAATAATTCATTTGATGAGCATGTATCCAGTTTTCGTTTCCAATCAAGCATTCTAATCATGACTATTCCATCAACTTATACATTTTATCGGCAACACATTTACCAAAATCAATATAGTCTTTGCTCTGATAATGCCAGGGATCGGAATAATGATAATACTTGGTTTCTCTAACAATTTCAGCTTTGTTATCTTTACGTACATAATCTTCCTGAGCCTGGCGAACCAGATCACCGTAAGGCCATACGATTCCTCTCTTATGATTCCACGAATCAGTAATTTTACCAATCACAACAGGGAGATCATCTGTACGGAAAGCAGCTCTTATCATATCCATCAGTCGCTTTAAACTGGCCTCGTAACGCTCAGCAATTTCCACTGTTTTATCGGCATCACTCTCTCCCTGCATCCAGGCAATTCCGCAAGGAATTAAAACGTCCTCTTTACCGTCACTATTAATATCTGTTTGGGATAAAGCTCCATTAATGGTTTTCAAAAAATAGTCCCATTGATTAATTCCACCTTTTCCCTGGTAATCAGGCTCCCAGCAACCAAAATTACCGCCAGCCAGGCTATCAATAGAACTTCCTCCCCGGGCATATTTAATAATTGCAATCTTTTCATTTGGATAAAGCTGTTTTAAGCGATATGCAAAACTCAGCTCCAAACCAAACCGATCGCTCAACATATTTTTTGTACCATCCGATTTAAAACCTGTTCCATGGCCTGGCTTGAGCAGTTCCCAAATACCTAAACCTCCATTTTCATTTCCATCGCCAACCGGATTACCATGAAATATCCAGACATCATCCAAGGTATTCAATAAACTGTCTGGCAAGTCCTTGTTATAACCATAGCCTTCCATATTGGACTGACCTCCCAAATAAAACAATTTAAATTCTTCTCCTTTTTTCTTAGCGAAACCCGAAACAGTTAAAAGTGATAAGAGAAATACAATTCCAATCTTCATAGTATATTTTGTTTATTTTAAGTTCTATCTAAAAATTTACCTGCTTAATACGAATTTAGATATTGTTTATCAATCTGTAAAAGAATCCCATTTTCATTTTCAATAATTATATTGTACTTTAGCCAAACACCTTCGTATTCTAATGCCCTCAATCTGTTCTTTTTTGAGGAATATCGTAATACCAAATTCTATAAAATGAAATGTACATTAAAATGTAGCGTTATGTTCGCTATGTTCTTGATTGGGTCTAATCTTTGGAGCCAGTCAATAAGCATTAAACATTCAGACGGATCCAGCACTGAATTTGAAATTAGTAATCTGAAAAGCATTGTTTTTACCAACAACAATCTGCTATTCAATAAAACAGAAGGTGCTTCTAACTATTACAGTATTTTTTATACTCAACAGTTATTTTTTGATGCCTCAACTGCGGTTGATAAGAATCCTTCCTTGGATGATAAAATTAGTGTCTATCCTAATCCGGCCAGCAGTTTTATCAACCTTCTTATGAACGAAGTAACAGAAGGAAAAATTTCTGTTTATTCTATCACAGGAGAGTTAATTAAACGAACCGATATCGAAGGATTAAATACTGCCATCGACATCAGTTCCTTACCTAATGGCATCTATCTTCTTCAAGTTAATAACCAAACCATCAAATTCATCAAGCAATGAAAAAAATACTTTTACTCATCTGTATTTTAAGCCTTGGTGCGTTTGTCAAGGCCCAGCAATATATCCACTTTTACAACCAGAATACACCTGAAACATATGAACTGTTTGAATCGGACAGTATGTATTTCAGTAACGACCAAAGTACGCTATACTTCATTAACAATGGTACCGTTATTTCGAAAATTACTTCAGATATTGACAGTATCTCCTTTACCCGCAATAACAGTTATAATATCTATATAAACTATGATGGTTCGAGTGTAAGCATCATCAATCCATTGGCCGACCAAGGGGTAAGCATCACCACCGAAGGAGCCTATGTTACCGTAAGCTCAACAATGGATACAAAGGATATTAACTATATCTGTTCAGGCACAACAAGCAATGGTATGCTTAAAGTATATTCTTTGAAGCGTTTCAATATCCTGCTTAATGGCGTCAACATTACCAATCCTGTTGGTCCGGCTATAAATATTCAAACAGATACAAAAGCAACCATACATCTTGTTGCAGGCACCAGTAATTTTCTGGCTGATGGTGCAACCTACAACGATCCGGTTATTACAGAAGGTGAAGAAGAAGATCAGAAAGCGGCCCTGTTTAGTGAAGCCAAATTGGTTTTTATCGGTGGTGGATCATTGGATGTAACCGGATACGGAGAGGACCAACATGCCATTCGTTCGGATGATGAGATCATCATTAACGAAGGAAACATAAACGTTATCAGTAGTGTGAAGGATGGTATTCATGCAGCTGATGGATTTTATATGTATGGTGGTAATCTCGATATTACTGCTTCGGGTGATGGCATTGACGGCGACGAAGGTGTGGTTGAAATTCAAAACGGATCAGTTGTAATTAATAGTTTGGCAGATGATGTTAAAGCAATAGCCTGCGACAGCACTATGTCAATTAGCAATAGCGTTATTGAATTAACCATTCTGGGCGATCAGTCCAAAGGATTAAAAAGTAAACAACCCATGCAACTAATTAACTGTTCCATCACAGGTACCGCAGCCGGAGCCACCGTTTTGGAGGCTTCCGGTTCGGGATATGATCCCTCGTATTGTACTTTTATCAAAAGTGATGACGACCTGATATTAACCGGTACTACCATTGATATTACCACCAAAGGGATGGGATCAAGAGGTATTTCGGGCGATGCAAATGTACTTGTTAATAGTGTTACAATCACTATTGTTTCGAGTGGCAATGGCACAACCTACACCAATGAGGAAGGTGTTAAAGATGCCTACCATGGGTCATGTATGTCAATCGATGGTGATCTGACAATTAATGGCGGCACATTATCATTGTCCAATTCCGGAACCGGAGGAAGAGGAATTTCAGTTGATGGTTCCATTTACTATGGAGATGGTTCAACATCCCCTCAAATGGATGTTACAACTACAGGTTCTTCTATTGTTATTAATCAGTGGCAGGGTGATTATGACGAAGCCAAAGCAATTAAAGCTGATGAATCCATAACCATTAGTAGTGGTATTCTTACTGTTTCAAGTGCTGATGATGGAATAAAAGCTGAAAATTCAGTAATTATAAACGGAGGTTTAACCGACATACAGAAATCTGTTGAAGGTATTGAAGCTCCATACATTACAATTAATGATGGTGAAGTAAGAGTGAAAGCTTCTGATGATTGTTTTAATGCCACCTTTGGTAATGGTGGTGAAGGTGATGATGGAAGTAAACTTTATATCAACAATGGATCTATTTATTTGAGTGGAACAGGAGGTGATGCCTTGGACAGTAACGGAAGCATGGCAATTTCAGGTGGAACCATTTTGGTTCACGGACCACAATCCTCACCAGAAGTTGGAATGGACGTCAACGGAAGTTCTGTCATAACCGGTGGTTTTATCCTGATTTCCGGAACCAACTCGAATATGACCTACAACTTTACCAGTGGATCAACTCAACCTGCTATATTATTTAAAACAAATACAAGATTAAATGCAGGAAGCCTAATTCATCTGGAAGATAGTAACGGGAATGATCTTTTTACTTTTGCTCCAGAAAGAAATTATTACTCAATAATTTTCTCCTCTGATGAATTAAGTACAGGCACAACTTATAAATTGTATACCGGTGGTTCTTATAGTGGCGATGAAAACGATGGATTGTACACTAACGGCAGCTACACCAGCGGATCATTAAGAAAAACCTTTACTATAAGCAGTACAATAAGTACAGTAACCTTTTAGTATTTGGTTTATTTAAACACGTTTACCCGGGTCCACAGGAAGACCCGGGTTTTTTATACCCTGACCTCTTTCTTCCATTGACTATATTCGTGCAGTATTTCAGGCAGACGTTTAAAATTAATGTTACCTGAGAAGGATTTAATGAATTCCGATTCTATTCCATACTGAATTAACAAGTCTCTTATATTTTTTACTTCTTTAGATTTCTCTGCTCTTATCAGGCCTTCTGCTTCCGAATACAAATAATAATCAACATAGGTGTAATACGTATTTGATAATAAACCTTTGTATCCAATATTATATATTCGAATCTTATCCTGATATAACTCAACCGATCCGCTAAACTTCAACAATAAAAAACGATGTTGGTTTCGTTCGCACTTATGCAAGCTTCTTTTATCAAGATTAAAACTTTTATATGCATAAGTCTGCCCTTGAAACTGGAAAGAAAACATTTTTAATTCATCAGCTGCATAGGCTTTCCAGGTGTTTAATCCGGCAGGCCTGAACCAAACCTCATAATGAAGCGTCTCTTTGTCAAATGAATTAAAATATACGGCACCCGAAGCTTCGTTGAACCAGTTCAATCTGACCTCCCCCATTATGGTATCATTATCATTACTTACCACAAATGCCCTTGCATTATAAAAAATAGCATCCGCAGCAACCGGAATAAGAAAAAGCCAAAGAATTACAAAAAAATATTTCACAACAATGCTTATTAGGTTTAGATAATAGTGTTAAGATAATTAAATTTAACTTCATCAAACAAAAGTCATCTCCTTTCTTTCATTCTGAAATACGTTTTAAAACGTATTTCGGGCGATTACACTTTTTGTAAGTTTGCATATGGTTGTTTTAGTGTCATTAAGTATTTCAGTATTATTCCAGTTTGGAGCCTTCTTCATTACTATTAGTCTAATACCAAAGACTAAGTTTAATGTCGCCTGGATTAGCATCTCTATTGGTTTACTTTTGATGGCCTTCAGACGATTAAACGATTTACTTGCCCTGATTTATGGAACTGATCACAGCACGCTCTCTCAGGTGAATAACTGGATAGCCGTTGTGATATCGGCCACAATGTTAATAGCATCCATCTATATCAGAAAAATCTTTGCTCAGTTAAATCATCTTGAAAATATAAGAAAAGACAATGAGTCGAAAGTACTGAGTGCAATATTGCAAACGGAAGAAAAAGAACGGAAGCATTTCTCAAAAGAATTACACGATGGTCTGGGCCCCATATTAAGCTCTATCAAAATGCTTTTGTCAGCGTTAAACACTCCCTTGCTTGATAAGGAAAACAATGAAATTCTGTCAAGAACCGAAACAGCCGTTGATCAAGCTATACAGACAACAAAAGAGATATCAAACTTTTTGAACCCTAAAGTACTTGAACGATTTGGCCTTAAAAAAGCCTTACAAAATTATGTAGATGATATTGAAGCTTCAGGGAAATTAAAGGTCAGGCTTGAGATTAATCTAACTAATGAATTAGCCGATTATAATATATCCCTGATTTTATACCGGGTGTATTGCGAACTCATCAACAACACTCTCAAACATGCAAATGCTAAAACAGCATTCATATCAATGTTTGTTCATCAGCAGAGTGTAATTGCCTTATATGAAGATGATGGTATAGGACTAGACCAAAGTAAAGCCCTTGCAAAAGGTTCAGGTATATTAAATATCAAATCGCGGGTGAAATCGATTAATGGTAGTATTGAATTATCAACCGAACAGGGTAAAGGCATCTACATTAAGATAGAAATACCAATATGAAAGAAAAGGTAAGCATATATTTGGTTGATGATCATATTCTTTTCCGTGAAGGCATACGTTTTTTGTTGGAAAAATGCGATAATGTTACTGCTATCTATGAAGCAAATAATGGTAAAGAGCTATTGGTAAATGTTGAGGAGGTTTCGCCCGATATTATATTAATGGACATTGATATGCCCGAAATGAACGGAATAGAGGCAACTTATAAAACCTTGCAGATTTTACCCGACTGTAAAATTGTGGCCTTATCAATGCATGCCGATGAATGCTTTTATAAAGATATGATAGATGCAGGTGCAAAAGGCTTTTTATTAAAAAACTCCCGTTTTGAAGAACTTCAGAAAGCCATTGAAGAAGTATCAAAAGGTAATAGTTTTTTCTCACCCGAGATTTTGAATTCTATTCTCAAGAATATGAGCAAAGCACATAAACCGGATCGCTCATCAGAACTAACCGAACGCGAAGCTGAAGTATTATTACATATTTGCCAGGGTTTGCAAAATGGTGAAATTGCCGATTTACTATTCTTGAGTAAACGCACTGTTGATAAACATCGCCAAAACATACTGCTTAAAACAGAATCAAGAAATACCGCAGAACTAGTCGTTTATGCCATTAAAAACGGTTACTACAAACTATAAACTACGTTTAAAAGCGTAGTTGAATATACTATTTAAACGGGTTTGACTTGTAGCTGACTTTTATGAATTTTGAAATCATAAAAGTACCCCATGCTTATTCCATTTATAATTCCTTTTTTGGTTGCCATGTTTTTATCCATCAATATGGGAGCCAGTGGCACAGCACCTGCCTTTTCGGCTGCTTATGGATCAAAAATCATCAAAGAAAGTTTAATTCCCGGACTATTCGGACTGGCCGTCTTTGCAGGTGCTATCATTGGTGGTAAAGAAACAGCCAAAACAATTGGAAGCGGCTTATTATCACCCGAACTGATGTCATTTTCGGTAGTTTCTGTTATTCTTTTCTCAGTGGCAATCTCATTGTTGCTTGCCAACATAATGGGTATTCCTCAATCAACCAGCCAATCAACCGTAACAGCAGTTGTTGCACCCGCCATCTATTTTAACTCATTCGACAGTCATAAACTCTTTTATGAGATTTTGCCAACCTGGTTTATTATGCCGGTGCTATCATTTATACTTGCTTACTGTATTGGAAAATATATCTACAAACCGCTTCGTAGGCGTGGTTATACCATTTCATCAAAGCTGAATCAGAGTCCTTATATTAAAGCATTGGTACTGATAATGTCAATGTATGTGGCATTTTCAATTGGGACCAATAATGTTGCCAATGCCGTTGGACCCATCACTACCATGGCCTTTAATGAATTAAATATAGCCAGCGGCAACTTTGTTCAGGTAATGATCCTCGGCACTTTAATAGTTGCTCCGTGCTTTGGTATTGGCAGCTCAATAATGGGAAATAAAGTACTCAGAAATACAGGCAAAGAGATTGTAATGTTTGGCAGAATTGAGGCCGCAATCATTGCTTTTCTTTCAGCTTCACTCCTGCTTGTTGCATCACTTATAAAAGGAATTCCAACATCCCTCGTCCAATTAAATGTGGCAGCCATAATTGGCATTGGAATTGCCAAGTTAGGTCACCGGAATATTCTTAGAAAAACAGAGGTGAAGCGTTTTTTTATTATGTGGATGATCTCTCCATGTATTTCATTCGTTTTAAGTTTAAGTCTGATTTATATTTTCGATTACTACCAAATCTTTAAAATTTACTGATTAAAATTCCTATTCTATCTGTATAATTTGCCTTTGCCAACTAAGAAAGATTTTAAATTGACAAACGTACCTTTTATCATATGTATAAAGTTCAATATTTATGAAACAAAAAAATTGAATTGATGTATCCTAAGCTTTAGGGGAAATTAAGTATGGGACCGGTTGCATTTACATGTAACACATCAAATATTATAATGGGGAAAAGTGCTGCACTAATTATTTTGTGCATCTTAATTACATCGTTTGTATCGTATGGACAAACAAGCAAAACTGACAGTCTGTTGAGATTGTTACAGGATGAGATTGTTGATACAGCCCGTATTGACATCTTAAACGAATTGGGGAATGAACTCATCCTTAAGTCGCAGAGGGAAGCCCAGGATTATTATAACGAAGCGCGTCAAAAGTCGATCGATGTTAATGATACAGTCAGAATTGTCACAAGTCTGATTGGTCTTTGTGATGTTTATTCAATGAATGGTGAATATAAAAAAGCGCTCGAATATATTACCGAGGCAATGAATTATGCCTACAATAACAATGATCTATTGGCCACATGTCACAGTCGTTTAGCAATTGAGTATTACAACCTGGGTAAGGATGAAGAATCTATTAAACATGACAGGCTGGCACTCCATTACGATTTGCTTGTTAAAGACTCCTTTAAAATAGCCTATGATCTTCATAATATTGGAACCTATTTTCTGGGGACAGAGCATAACGATTCGGCTACCTGTTATTATAAAAAATCGAATGAATACATTAAGAATATTGATGATGAATTAACTGCCTATAATAACAGCCGTATTGGTTTTGCACATAGCCATGCTAAAGAATATGACACTGCTATTAACTATCATTTATTGGCATTAAAACGTTTCGAAAAAGATAGTTCATTATATGAGATGGCAATGGAAGAAACCTATCTGGCCAATCTTCAATCATTAAAAAACAACTCTTCAAAGACTCTCGAACACATTAATAATGCAAAAAAATATAGTTATGATTTAAATAATCATGTCTTGATAAAAACGGTACATCACCTTTAATATGAAATGTACAACAATCAAAAAAACTATCAAAAGGCATTGGAACATGCTCTATTAAAACAAGCTTATGGCGATTCCCTTGAAAAGAAAAACCAGGAGAATATAATAGAGAGACTTAGAACGGAACAGTCTTACGGAGAACAACAAAGAATTCTGGAAACCACAGAAAAGAGCAATATAGAACTGGCCAGTAAACAACAAAAACTCTTAATACTCAGTATCTCCACAATTATCTTATTAATTATTTGTGTTGTTGTATTGCTTGAAAACAGACTTAAACAAATCAAAAATAAGGAACTGCTTGTTCAGGTAAAACAAATCAACGATTATCAGAAGAAACTTCTTTCTATAATAGGTCACGACCTGAGAGATTCTGTTGGCAACATGAAGAATTTCACGGAATTAATGCACTATAACTTACTCGAAAATAAATCGATTAATCAGATGGTGACCAAATTTGTTCCAATGGTAAATTCTACTTATGATTTACTCAACAATCTTCTTTTCTGGTCGAAAAATAACAGCAAGAACTTTACGCCACAGTACGAATCTGTCAGTAATCTTAAATTAATATCAGAAACCATCAAGCATGTTGATCACCTTGCAAAAGCAAAAGAAATTGAAATTGTAGAAATGGTTGATGAAGCAAAATTGGAATGTGACAAGAACATGTTGCTGACTATTTTACGAAATCTGCTATCCAATGCAATTAAGTTCTCATACCCTAATTCAAAAATTCATATCGGTTCTAAGGCTATTGAGAATATGATAGTATTTTCAATTTGCGACCATGGGGTTGGGATGACAAATGAACAAATTGCGAAAGTTTTAAGTGAGGATATTAACGAACGTTCGAAAGGAACAGCAGGAGAACATGGTTCAGGTTTGGGACTTTCGTTGTGCTTTTCATTTGTAAAAAAACACAACGGTCAGATAAGTGCTGTAAGTTCACCTGGGAAAGGAAGTACTTTTTACCTACACCTACCATTAAGCAAACACCACAAGATTGATTCAGAAAATGTTGAAAGACCAGTTGCCTGCTGGATAAAAAAACACATATTAAAATAAAAAAAGACCACCCGAAGATGGTCTTTGACATTGGTATCTTAATCAATTATTTTTCAAGAAGAACAGGTGCAACTGTTGTCTCTTTCAATGTTATATTATCCGAATTCAGAATACTTTCGATATTGTTTATGTTAACGTTAGCACTGTTTAAAAAGTCAGATGGCACCACAACCACACGGAATGTTTGATTGAGAGTATATTCGTCTGGCAATGTTGAAAACACTACGTCTCCACTTAAAAATACAGCCATGTCAACAATTCTGTTATTAGGTATATCGGCAGTAAAGTCATAATTATATTGCAGAATGGCTCCGCTTTCAAAGTATTCAGTTTGTGGTAATGGTCGCCAATAGTCTAGTCCGTCTGCACTTTTCCAAAGGATATAGGCTAAAATTACATCCGATTCATAGGGGTCAAAACCGTTATCAAGAAAATTAAAAACCATCTGATAGTCGTTTCCTTCTGTAAAATTACCGGTAAATTCAAAGGTAGTACCAATAAAATCACTACCTGATTCCCCAGGCAGTCCCTCTGGCCCTGTTGGTCCCATAGGACCTTCACAAGCTGTTAATCCCAATGTTAGAGCGATGATTATAAAAGTAAGAGTTCTCATAGCAAATAAGTTTTAGATTAAAATTGTATTTATGACAAAGATTCAATTATCGTGCCGAAAAAGAAAAGCCAAAAGACAATGGAAGTAAACCTCAGACTAACAGACTCTAGAACAAAAACAAACCAACAACACCCGAAAGTATCAATAATAAAATAGGATGGATTTTCTTTACCCAAATGATTATACTCAAGCACACCAAAGAAAGAACTACTGCCATCCAATTAACGTCCGCAAGCATACTTCCAAAGTGTGTTTCACGAATTACCATTAATCCGGCATATAAAATAAGTGCAACAGTTACCGGTTTTAATCCGGCAAAGATGGCTTCCTTGATTTCGCTCTCTTTAACTTTTCGTAAGAAACGAGCCAAAATCAACATCACAATAATAGATGGAGCAGCCAGTGAGGTCGTGGCCACAATACTTCCGGTAACACCTGCTACACTTCCTCCAATATAAGAAGCTGTATTCATGGCAATGGCTCCGGGTGTCATCTGTGAAAGAGAAAAGAAGTTAAAAAAGGCTTCCTGCTTCATCCAGTCATTCCGTTCCAACTCTTCCAGTATCAAAGGAATCATGGCTAAGCCACCTCCGAAATTAAATAAGCCAATTCTAAAAAATGACACTGCAAGCTTGTATAAATCTGATAACATCTGCTATTTCTTTTTAATTGACTCTTGATTTTTTCTTAGCGAAGGAATAATCCATTTCCAGACGAAGCCAAACATTGCCCCGATAAGAATCACATATATAGGATGCAAGCCTATTAGCAATGCAATAATTGCCAGAGTGAACATTAAAAAAGGGATATGACTTTTAATACCTGATCGAAACAACTTATAAACAGAATGGAAAATCATAGCTGCAAGACAGGCTCTGATACCGGTAAATACTTTCACCAGGTATTCGTTCGACATCTGACTGTCCATCATAAAATAAAGTGTTGTAACGCAAATAAGGGAAGGAACAATAATCCCCAATGAGGCCAATATGCCTCCCCAGATACCGTTTCGTTTGCTTCCAATAAAAGTTGCCAGATTAATCGCAATGGTTCCGGGAGTCATTTGAGAGAGAGACATTATTTCCAGCAACTCATCATTGGAAATCCACTGCTTTTTCTCAACCAACTCCTTTTCAAGGATGGGTATCATTGCATACCCACCTCCAAACATTACGGAACCCAACTTAACGAATGTTACGAATAAATCGAAGTTTGCTTTTGCTTTTGCCATAGGGCAGCAAAATTACATATAATTAATAGCCATTGAAAAAGTCACTTGACTATATTAATTTAAAGAATTCAGTTTTTTATCAGATGAAATATCTAATTAATTAGATCCATTTCTTTTAAATGAATTGCAAATTTTTCACGAGCCTCTTTCTGAACCGTGAATGTATAATCAAAATAATCATCCTTATTTCCATAATATTGTTGGAGATAATTCATTCTTACCTCCCGAATAATTCCCTTTAACTCATCTTTAAATTGTATATAAACACCAAAGGGTACATCATCTTCACAATAAAAGTGAATCAATAATTGTGAGTTTTCTTTAAGTTTATTCTTTAATTCTTGCTGCCAGAGATTATCCTTGTCAATGTTATTAATTAAAACCTTGGTTGGGGTTAGTTTAATATCCGTGTGTTTTAGTTTTGAATTGTCAAGGAATGGAGGTTGAGGAACCTTGCTAGAAGGAATATAATCCGACATCCCTTGTCTTGTATAATATCGATCATCAAATTCTCTTTGAACAGGCAATACTGAGTAAAACACACGATGTATACCTACTAGTTGAAAAACTCTTTTCAATCTTAAAACATCTTTATAATTGCATCTTTGATCAATATTCAGCCTGTAAATCACATCTCTAGTCCAGCTTATGTTTGGATTTATCTTCTCTATTTCCTTGGTTATCTGATCAAAGCTGTATTCTTTCTGATTAAAAAAGATAGTTGGTTCGCCTCTACTTGATAGTACCATGTATAAAACTTCATCTCCATCCCTTAAATAATATTCTTCCGGATCATAAACTTCCGGCAATTGAAGATGATACTCATTTCTAATATTTTTTGATAATATAAACTTATTAATACTTTCAATATCGATGATATTGATTTTGGTTAATAATAAGCCATTTATAGCGATAATAGCAAATGCTAATCCAATCATTTTAAATGCCTTGTTCTTGTAAATTCTACGAACAGCTATCCAAGGCTGAAGGAATAAAACAACCAGGATAAGAATAAATAAAAACCAGAAAGCCGGATAAAAGCTTAATATATAATAATCAGTAGTGCAGACATAGAAAAAATTAGCAATTACCAGAACAATCTTAGCCATCCAATGCATAAAATACCAGGGTAAAACACCAGCATCATTCAGGATTACACGTCTGCGATTATCGTGATTAGTAAAAACCTGCATTGGTTTGTCTATCCAAAAACGAAGAACAACCGATTGAGCTAAAACACCTGCCAACAGCCCGGCAAAAAGATTATAAAACAATTGTTCTTCCTCATTTAAAACCGGCAAATCATACTCTGAATTTATAGCAAATAAACGCAAGGTTTCCCTCGACATAAACAGAAAACCATATAATGCAAAGGCATATAAAAAACCTGTAATCAATCCTAACCATAAGTGAAAAGTTGATTCGCAAAGCTTTTTTTGGGTTTGCCTGGTTTCTAACAAGTTGAAGTATTTTACTATTATTCTTTAACTATTAAAGATTTACTTCTTGTTTGGCGTGTTGCATTGATAGAACAAATTCCTGGGCTTTACGTATGCGCAAATGAATGTTTCTAACCATACCATCATTTCCTCTAATCTCAAGTACAACACTTCGATCTTGTGCACTTAGCAATTTTACCTGTTTTAAGGAGGTTTTATGCAATAGATCATACCTCGTTCCAAAACCAGCAAAAAGCATATTTGACCTGATCCAAAGTTCATTTTTAGTCAAAATAACTTCCAAAACATTCTGAGCTCCCCCCATTTTAGTCATCCAGTTTTTTGCTGAATAACCAGAAACTCTTTTTTCCTGGAACAATACCTTAACTGAATTCAAATCAGGAAAAATGGTCAATGCCTTACGACCGTTTCTGATAAAAAAGAAAACAATTAAAAATATTAACAGAAACCAGATAACAAGAAAAATATATTGAGAATCCATAATTTGCTTTTATTTAAAAAACATCAATACACAATATCATTTAACTACTAGCTAATTAAGAAAATAACGAAAGGGAACAAAGTAAAAAACAACAATCCTATTGTTCCTATCCATGTTTTAACATCGTTAAGTTGTTTATGTACTGCAGAAAGAATGATCATTATCCACCCAGCCAACAAACTAAGGGTAGCGAAAATATCCAGAATGCTTATAACTAAATTGACCCTGACTGGATCATAAAGAAATGTATTGAATTTAATCGTAATAAAGAAAACCAATATATTAAGGATAACTACATGAATAAATATTCTGAATACCCACTTTTTATAATTCATTGATCAGGTTTATCTGGTTACTTTTATAGAACTAAAAATAACAAATAAACCCAACTTAACAATTTATATCTTAACACGAATAAGATAAAAAGCTGAACAATCAATTTCCTGTAGGTTTGTGGTGTTACCTTGTTAAACGGTCAACAATTTCTTTATGATCCGGAAATGGCTTTGACAAGTCCTCCTTTAGAGCCAATTCAAAATCCTCAAATTCAAAACCGGGTGCAACCGCACAGCTAACCAGGGCAAAACCAAAACCATCTTTTAGTTCTGCGGCAAACCACACACCCGATTCAACAGTATGCTGAAGTATGCCGGTTGCATCACTCAACTCAATTGTCCGGTAGTTACCCTGTTGATTAATTTCATGAATAATAACGGGCATACCTTTATGATAATACCACACTTCAGGTGATTGAATACGGTGAAAGGCTGAAAAATCAGAGTCGGCTAACAAATAATAGATCGAGGTAAGTGCTTTTCTGTTATTTCGATCTTCAGATTTTACCACTTCCATTTCTGAACGATACACTTCTTTGTACCAACCTCCTTCAGGGTGACGCTCCATCTGGTATTGATCCACCAGTCGACTAACTTCTCTGGCCACATAGTTTTCGGGTACATTCAAATGATTTTCATCCACAAATTTTTGCAGGCCGGCTTGTGCTTCTGCCAGTTTTTCCTCCCAATGCTTTACAGAGTTCTCACCTATCTTATCGGTTACATATTTTACTCCAACAAACGGGATCTGATGCAACCGGCAGACTCTTGCAATAGCAAATGATTCCATATCAAACACATCACCTGTACCGTCGGCCTCTGTTAAAAAAGTATCTCCTGTGTTACAGGTACTATCAAACTGCCACCTCTGAAAGAAAGACAACTGATTTATTTCCTCGCTAAAATCCTCAAGGTATGGTACCCCAAAAACATGCAATTTCTCCATGTCCCTGTCAACAAACTTACTGCATAAATGAATAGTTCCAACCGGAAACTGAACAGATCCGGCTGTACCAATATTCAGCACTACTTCTGGTTTATACCTATCAATACTTTCCTTAACTGCCAAAGCAGCACTCACCTTGCCAACACCTGTTTTACAGTAGTGGAAACGACATCCGGGCATCGATAAATCAACTTTTTCTTCAGCTACAGCATAAACAACCAGTACATTCAACATGGTAATTTGTTTTAAGGATGGGAAATTCAAAGGCAAAAATAAAAAATCAATAGCTAAAACACCGGCTTCGTCGTATTATTATCTCCTAATAGTGAAATTGTCTCTTATAAAATTTTCAAGTGCTAACCACCTCTTTTAATGAGCATTTTATCACTAAAAATTGGAAGTGTCGTATAAATGTCGTGTTTTTGTAGTTGTATTGTTACGGCATTCTGACTGACATTTGAACAAAAAAACTGAAAATGGAAACAGGCAAACTCATAAAAGAATTAAGGCTACAAAAAGGAATGACTCAGGAAGAATTAGCTGAGAAAACAGAGCTTAGTTCAAGAACAATACAACGCATCGAAAGTGGCGAGGTAGATCCCAGGGCCTATACACTGCAAATGATAGCCAAAGCACTGGAAGTTGATTTCAGTTTGTTTATAAAAAAGGAAGCAGATGAAACCGATTTTACAGGAGAACCCACTCAAAACAATTGGCTGGCTCTTTTACATTTAAGCGGATTGATACCACTCATCCTTCCGACTGTATTAATCTGGAGGCTAAAAAAAGACAAAACAAAAGCAATGCTACTTCACTTTCGTGCGGTGATAAGTTTTCAATTAATAATATGGGCTATTTGTTTAGCATGCATCTGGATATACTGGAAAGTTGATCAACCCATACCGTTGATGGGAACTTTATTTGCTAGTGCATTGGTTTCAATCATAAATTCGATACAGGTTTTGTTTGGTAAATCATTTATTCATCCTTTTCTAAAAAGGTACTAGAATACTATTTTTTAATGTTACTCTCAGTTAATATGGAATGAATAAAAAAAAATTTACAAATCAATTGATTATATCTGCAATCTTTAACGCTGCATTAACAGGCGTAGTTTTGCGTAAAACCTGGATGACCTTTATTTTTGTGCTCCCACCAAATGAACCAATATGCGCAAGCAAATCTCACAGAATAGTATTTATAACTACATTGTTATTTTGCTACTATTAACTGCTGTTGCCATAACAGGAGGAGCAAAATTTGAATGGTTAAAACCATCGAAAGAACCGATCTACAATCTATCGGATATTAAAAAAGTTTACCCTCAGGCAATCTCTTTCAGGAAAAACACGGATAAAAGCCTGACTATACTGGATGTCAGCAATAAAGCAATTGGCTTTGCACTTATCTCAGAGGAGCTGGAAGCCCGATCTCAGGGATATGCAGGTAATGTTCCCTTGCTAATTGCCATAAATGCAGAAAGAATGATAACAGGTGTTCACCTGTTAAAAAATAATGAAACAGGAGATTACATCGAGCATGTTGTTGACAAACATCTTCTTGATTCATGGAACAGATTACCCCTGGATACTAACCTGATGAACATACAGGTAGATGCCATAACCGGAGCTACCCGAAGCAGTAACGCTATTATCCGAAACTTTGAAAAAACCATTGGTAATTACTTATTACTGGAAAAGCAACGTATTAAAATTTCGTGGTCTTTAATTCTTCAGATCACAATGACCGTTGTGCTAATACTTCTTTCCTTAAACATGGTGCTTCGACGCAAGCATAAAAAAATATACATCTACTATTTGGTGGCCGTTTTAGGCATTATGGGGCTTTGGCTAAAACAAATGCTCTCATTAGAGGTATTGCACAACTGGTTAAGTCACGGATTGCCTTGGCAAAGTAATCCGTTATTAATTGTTATTTTGATATTATCTGTTGCAATGGCAATTGCCGGTCATAAAAAATACTATTGCAATTTTCTTTGTCCTATGGGAGCCCTGCAGGTTCTTACAGCAAAAATATCACCATTCAAAAAGAGACCATTCCCTGTTAAACTTGGAGTTGTAACATTACGGAATATTTACCTGACTTATATCTGGGTTAGTCTTATTTTAGGTTTTGCCCTACCCCTGGCAAACTTAGAACCGTTTATATCCTTTTCATTCTCGGTCGCTTCAATAATAATGTTAGGAGCCGGTATATTGATTGTTCTGCTATCAGTGTTTTTCAATCGTCCCTGGTGCCAGCTTTGTCCAACCGGTTGTTTGCTCGATACCATACCCTCATTATACTCCAACGTAAAAAATAAAAGCAATGAAAAATAAAGCATCACTACTTAATATTGTTTTAGCTCTCACTGTGGTTATTTTGGTTTTTCAGATAAATAATACTGATCAACAGATAAAGCCAGCAACACCTGCTGTTTCTGCAATTCATCAAGCACAGCCTCATGACAGTATTAGTTCTGTAAAAAAATCAGTGGGTCCAAAAGGTTTGATTATGCCCATGCCAGCATTGGTTATCGGATCGTACAGTGCAGAAGGAGAACCCGATATTATGACAGCTGCCTGGGCAGGCATTGCCAATTCCGACCCAATGAGTATTGCTGTATCCATTCGCTCTTCGCGAAAAACCTATGAAAATATAATGGCAACCGGTTGTTTTACTGTAAATGTACCTTCGGCCCGGTATGTTGCAGAAATGGATTATGCCGGACTTGTCTCTGGTCATGATGAAAATAAATTTAAGACCTTAAATCTTACTCCGGTGAAGGGCGATTTTGTAAATGCACCTTTTGTTGGCGAATTTCCTATTGTGATTGAATGTGAAGTAAGTGAAATGATAGATTTGGGTTCTCACCGTCAGTTTATTGGTAAGGTTATTGACACTAAAGTAAATCAAAACCTGTTAAGTACAGATGGTCATGTTGACATTGAAGCCTTACAACCCATAATTTATGCTGAAGGATATTATTATGGTTATGGTCAACGACTGGCAAAACCATGGGATATTTATAAAAAATTTAAAGATGATATGGAACCAACATTTCAACCTGTAATCCATCCCAATCCTACCTTATCGACCATTTACAACCGAAAAAGTGTTCGTCACTTTACGAATGAGCAGGTGCGTGAAGATGAGTTAACTGAATTGGTAAAAGCAGGTATGGCAGCTCCTACGGCTGTTAACAAACAACCCTGGGCTTTTATAGCGATTAACGACAGAGCCATGCTTGATGTATTGGCCGATTCATTACCTCATGCCAAGATGCTTAAACAAGCTACAGCTGCAATAGCTGTCTGTGGAGACCTTAATAAGGCTTTACAGGGGCAGGCCCGGATTTATTGGGTTCAGGACTGCTCGGCTGCTACTCAAAATATTTTGCTTGCAACAGAAGCAATGGGACTGGGTGCTGTATGGACAGGTGTTCATCCAATAACTGAGCGCGAAGCAACCGTTAAAAACCTATTGAATTTGCCCGAACACATTATTCCGCTTAATGTTATTGCAATTGGCCATCCTACAGGTGAGGATCAGCCAAAAGACAAGTGGAAACCTGAAAATATGCATATCAATAAGTGGTAAAATAAAAGATCCGACTTCAACACAAAAAGGTTGAAGTCGGATTTTCGGTTTGTTCATTCTTTATATGCTAACTCAATTCTTCCTGTTTAATTTCGATTGATTAAAACAGATGTCATGCTAAGCGATCCACCAATTGCTTTATCATTAAATAAGGATACTTTATCCTTTTCTTCCTTTAACCCCAGCACATAGAGCAATGGTAAATAATGATCTGGCGTTGGTATTGAAAGCGAAAAAGCCCTGCCTTGTTTTCTGAAGTCAATCAATGACTGATGATCATTGTTTAAAATGAATCGATTCATCTTATCCTGTGCTTCCAAAGCCCAATCGTATCCATATTCGGGCAATTCAAGTTTATCCCAGACAACCATCCTCAAATTATGTATCAGGTTTCCACTTCCTACAATCAATACCCCTTTTTCGCGCAGAGCCGCCAGCTGTTGACCCAGTTCATAATGATATTGAGCATCTTGTCCATAATCCAGACTTAATTGCACAACCGGCACATCAGCATCAGGATACATATGACGAATCACACTCCAGGCACCGTGATCCAGCCCCCACTGATGATTCAATCCTACATCAGTAGTTTTAATCAATTGCTGAGTTTCTTTAGCCAGTTCAGGACTACCCGGTGCAGGATACTGCACATCGAATAAGGCCTGAGGGAACCCTCCAAAATCATGAATTGTTGGAGGATGTTCCATCGCTGTAACATAAGTCCCGCGAGTTTCCCAATGAGCTGATACAACCAAAATAGCCCTTGGCTTCTCAAAACGATCCGCAACCGCTCTGAATTCCCTGGTAAATATATTGTCTTCGATGGCATTCATCGGACTACCATGCCCCAAAAAAAGCAGTGGCATAGGTGCTGTCTGGCTGCCTGTGTTTGCTAATTTATTTAATCCGTTTAGTTTCATTGTTATCGGTGTTAACGAAAGGGCTGATACTGTCCTGATGAAATGTCGTCGTTTCATATCAGAAAGTTTTATTCAGCCTGCTTTACAAATTGTACCTCGGCTTGAATTTTCACATCTTCACTAACTAATACGCCACCTGCTTCAAGAGCAGCATTCCAGTTCAAGCCCCAGTCTTTACGATTAATTTTCCCTTCCAATGAGAATCCGGCTTTTTCATTACCCCAAGGGTCTTTACCAATACCACCAAATTCAACATCAAAAGTTACTTCTTTTATTACATCTTTAATGGTTAACAAACCTGTAAGTTTGTATTCGTCATCATCTACTTTTTCAAAAGCAATGCCTTCAAATGATAAGGTAGGATATTTCTCTGCATCAAAGAAATCGGCACTTTTTAAGTGATTATCTCTGTCGTCATTATTTGTAAAGATTGATGCTGCATTAATAGTTGCCGTAATCTTTGACGATTCGAAATCTTCACCATCAATATTGGCTGATACTTCTTTAAATTCACCTTTCACATTTGAAATCATCATGTGTTTCACTTTAAAAGTTACTTCACTGTGTGTTGGGTCTAATACCCATACTGTTTTTGTTGCAGTTTCCATTTTATTATTTTTTTATTTGTTTGTTTTTATATTTTAAGAAAGATAAAAAATTTGTTATGCGGCCTAATCAATCGGTAAATTGATTAATCGAACATTGCGCATCACTAACTTCTGACTACTGTCTAACAACTAATAATTAATTGTACAGTGCAAAGTTGCAACAAACAACAAGGCAGGTGGTAACACTATTCGGAAAAGGAGTTGTAATTTTAAGAAATAAGAGTCTTTTTTTCTTTTCTAAACTGACCTGGAGTGATTCCTTCGCGTCGTTTAAAAACGTTGGAGAAGTAGGATTTTTCACTATATCCCAATTCAAAGCCAATCTCAGCAACTGTTTTATCTGTTGTCAGTAAAAGGTTTTTTGCTTCGATTAATTTTCTGGTTTCAATAATTTCAGAGACACTTTGCTGAAGAATATTCTTACAAATAATATTGAGATTACGACTACTCATAAAAAGCTTCTCGGCATAGAATTCAACTCCCTCAGGTCGACGAAAGTTTTCTTCCAGAGTTTTCAGAAAGCTTTTAAAAGTTGTACTCTGGCTTTTTAATGTATGTTCTGTCTCTGCCTCCAGTTTTCTGCGTTCCGCTTCTATCATAGTAAATAATGCACTCAGCAGATGTCGTACTACACTATAATCGGGTTCCTCAGCTTTAACTTCATCCTCCATTAACTGACACAATGTTTCCAGTCGTTTGAAACAACGATCGGGAGGTAAAGCCATATTGGCATTATCATGATAAATGGAATACAGCTGAAAAGTGGTTTCAGCAATAAACTCACTACGAAAGCGAATACCCCATATTTCGCACTCACCCTTTTGCAGGCCCGGAACAACCCTGTGAACTTTACCTTTAGCCACAAAACTGATAAACGGGGCTTCAATTAACTGAGAATCAAAATCGATAAAATGTTCAACAGTGCCCTTCACCCCAACCAGCAACTCTTCATAGTCGTGAGTATGAGGCTCATTTTCTGAAGCTGCGATGCGTGCCACATCATCAGTCCCCAGCTTAAATATGTTGAACATTTGTTCCATATCGTAAACTTAACTTTTGTAAAAATAAACATTTTACAATTGCTAAAGTTTCTTTGGAGACTTATAATTCCCTTAGCCCTTCTTCAACATATTCCATTTGCCACAGTTTAAACAAAAGTGGATCAGATGGTATTTCAGCAGGTTTCTCACTAATCAATCCAAGGATTATTTCCTTATCGCCAACTGATATTTTTTCTTTGAGAATTAAAGGCTTTGCTAAAAAATATTTTTTGTCGGCAATTAGTAATTCCTGACAATCCATAGCTGCCTCTTCTTTCTCATATAATTTCACCGATCGATACTCAATATGATCTTCAGCTATTGAACGGATATAACCATTCTCTGTAATTTCATTGGCATTAACATTTAACGCCTCAGCAATTTGTCTCCTGTACCCTGCTTTCTGAAAACGATGCTTATAAAAGAATGAGCAGTAGTTGATGCCAATTTTCAAATTATTCTCTCGTGCATAATGTATGATCTCCATTGCAGCCAGTTCAGATTCCAGAACAATGGGCCTCTCTGCCGGAATATAGGTGTAATCTCTTTTTGAAAGATGACGCACATTGTGAGGTGTCAATCGTAATTGATGAAGGTTCAGATTGGTAACACCAGCCTCAATCATTTTGGGCAATAAGTCAATTAACCGTTGTTTTTCCTCAGGAACAGCAGGTATTTCAATGGTAATATTGGGTATCAGACCTTTTGCCGAAGCAATCTTATCCAGTTTAAAAGCCGTTGCACCTATATCAAACCTTATTTCATTTAACCCTGCTTTTGCCAGTTGTTCCATCTTCTCTCTGTCTGCCAAAATACCATTGGTATAGGCCCAGATGTATAAATCTTTATCGCATTTCTTTCTCACTTCAGTGAGATAAGCTAATGTACGATCGAAAAACAACAATGGTTCTCCTCCACTAAAACTGACCCCCTTAAACTTAAACTGGTTAATATAATTGGCATATTCTGTCGGTGTTTTAAAATCAAGTCCCTGGGTTGAAGGTACTTCATCTTCGTTTTGCGATACAGGACAATAGAAGCATCCTGCATTACATTTGTTAGTTATAAACAAACAACTCCAGCTCCCTTCACCACAAATTTTACAACCTTTCGAAATCTGATTATGATATGGTTTGGTCTGTTTAAATAATGTATTTCCCTGCAACTGATTAATTAAAGATACACGTTGTTCCAGAGCTTCAAAAGCTTCGTATGGATTCAGCCATTTTAAATCAGGATAGGCTGAGAAATCGCTTTTACACTTGTTCACAAGCGTATTAAGCCAATTATAATATTCTCCCATAAAAAGAATGGAAATAGAAGTAAAACGATAATGTATTAATTGAAAGTAATATGAATGCCAAGAGCTAATTACAGCTCCGAGAAAATAAACAGGAACATCAGATACTGTTCCTTGGTAGTACAAATCGAAATACTATTTGGCTTTTTATCCATTTCTTTAAATATCCCGACAAAAATAGCTAATTCTATTAATTGTCGGGCAAGGTTTTAGAAGAGGTAAATGTTATTTACCTCCGAATTCAATCTTCTGAATATTCTTGGCAATTTCAATACGATTTATAAGTGAATCAATAATCATCTCGTAAAGGCGATCCTTCAAAACAAGGTCTTCAATACCAGCATCTATATTTGGATTATCATTCACCTCAACAACATAAACCTTATCTCCAACCATCTTCAGATCAACTCCGTATAGTCCGTCACCAATCAAAGCGGAGGCTCTTAAGGCAGTTTGAATTACTTTATCAGGCACATCCGTTATGTTTAAAGTCTCTGAATCACCTGATTGATCCTTCTCTTCATTTTGCCAGTTATAAATCTGCCAGTGTCCTTTGGTCATGTAGTACTTGCAGGCATAAAGTGGTTTATTATCGAGTACACCTATACGCCAGTCAAACTCAGAATACAGAAACTGCTGACATACCACCATGTCCGATTTTTTAAATAATGATTGTAAGGCTGTCATTGCTTCTTTCTTATCTTCAACCTTTGTTACACCCAAAGAAAATGCACTATCCGGTTGCTTTAATACCAATGGAAAGGTAAGCTTATCCAGCATCGATTCATCAAACAAGTTCTTTGTAAGAATCTGGGTTTCGGGCGTAAGTATCCTGTGTCTTCTGAAAGTTTCGTTCTGATAAATCTTATTCGAACATTTCAGTATTGACCATGGATCATCAATCACCACCAAACCTTCGGCATATGCCATCCGCGAAATCTCATAAGTATGATCATTCACATTGGTTGTTTCCCGAATAAAAAGAGCATCAAACTCATTGATCTTGTCGGCATCTGCTTTAGTTATAAACTCAACAAACAAACCTTTTTTATTGGCTATTTTCTTAAACTTACGCAATGCTTCGGGACACGAAGGAGGTGTGGCCTCATTAGGATTGGTTAGAATCGCAAGATCGTATTTATAGTTTTTAAGTTTTGGAATAGTATACCTCTTCTTATTAAAATGGCGTCTTGCAAATTCATAAACATTTTCCAAATCATCCTGCGGAAGCTTTGCCAATGTTAATACCTGGATATCTTTAATCAACCATTTTTCATGCTTCACAAAAACCACTTTAAACAAAGGAGATTCAAATAACTGGTATAACTTTAAGCTAAGTTTTTTAAAATCCTTGTTTTGTGTCTGGCCAAAATAAACATTCAACGAAAAGGTTGTTCCTTCTACTTTACTTAAGGCCTTACTGATGTGTTCTTCAATATCATAGGTGGCAGACTGAATCACATTTAAAATCCGAAAATCACGGATCGTAGTTGTGCTTGGCATCACCCGTTGCCCTCTTGCTGAGGCCAGTAACGACACATAATATCCATAACTCTGATATTTGTATGAGCTACAAAGGTTGAATACGCGTAAATCAGGGTTATTCTGATATTCGGGCTGATTAATGTAGTCCTTAACTGTAATAACCTTTGCATTCACATCAGGGAATGGCCATTTTACAGGACGGTTAATTACAATGATATTTTTTATGCCCTTATCATTATTATCGTCATCAATCTGATAAACCATCTTAACAGCATCTTTGCCATCACCATAATAATCGGGTTTCTGCTCCCTGATAACAAATCCCTTATTTTCGTACCAGGAAATTAATTTTGGATTATCAATATCAGCTTCGAGGGTGATGCTGTGCATTTGTTTCTTTACAGCATATTCCAGGATATAATCCATCAGAAAAGCTCCATACCCTTTTTCCTGAAATTCAGGCAAAACAGCTATTGAGTAGATTCGAAGGGTATGGCTGTATTTAAATAAAACGATTGCTCCAACCGATTTTTTTTTGTGTTTTTGTTCTGCAATTAAAACTTCCTGAAAGTCGCTATTAATACCTTTTTTGATGTTTCTTCTTGCCGTTTGTTGCGATGTTGAAAAAGCCAGTTTTTCCAGCTTATCCAGAAAATCGAGATCACTATCACTCGCTTTTCTTATTGTTAAACTCATCAGGTTTATATCAATTATTATCCTTTTCTTCTTCTGGTACCTTTATTCAAATCCTTTTCGATAGATTCAATCATCATACCGGCAATATCTTTGCTTGTAGCCCCTTCGATACCTTCCAAACCTGGCGAAGAGTTTACTTCAAGTAATAATGGTCCATTTTCACCACGTATAATATCAACCCCGGCCACTTTCAAATTCATTGTCTTAGCCGCTAAAATGGCAATCTTTCTCTCTTCAGGTGTAATTTTAACCAGTTGAGCTGAGCCACCCATGTGGATATTCGCCCTGAATTCACCAGGAGCAGCAGTTCGCATTATACTTGCCACCACCTTTCCATTGATGACAAAACAGCGGATATCTTTTCCATTGGCTTCTTTAATAAATTCCTGAACAAGAATATTTGCCCGCAAACTTTTAAAAGCATTAATCAAACTCTCGGCAGCTTTTTTGGTCTCAGCTAAAACAACTCCTTTCCCTTGTGTTCCTTCCAGTAATTTTACGATTAACGGAGCACCACCCACCATCTTGATCAAATCATTAGTATCAAGCGGTGAATTGGCAAAACCTGTTGTTGGAATAGGCAGTCCACTATTAATTAATAATTGTAAGGAGTACAACTTATCTCTTGAAGATGCAATGGCTGAAGCTGAGTTTTGAGCGTAAACACCAATGGCTTCAAAGTGACGTGTTAAGGCACAACCATAAAAAGTCATACTTGGCCGAATGCGTGGAATAATGGCATCAAACTGATTTAACAACCTGCCACCTCTATAATGCATTTCCGGATTTTTCCCATCGAGTTTTATATAGCAATCCTTAATATTGATAAACTCCATGTTATGGCCTCGCTCCTCACCAGCTTCAATAATTCGTCGATTACTATATAGCTCTGGATTGCTTGCCAATACACCAATATTAAGTCCTGAAGGTTTTTTTCTTTGTGTTGAATAATAAGAAGATAAAACTTCCTGAGAAGGAATCCCTAATAAACAAGATGCCTCAGGATCTACCAACATGATACCTGCCATTGCCTGACGGCCTAACAACATACGATATCCCATCGATATTCTGTTGGTTAAAGTTACTTCAATATCCCATGAAGATTCTGCAATATTTATGGTAGTGCGAATTACATAACGCAGCTCACCCAATCCGCTCGAACTTTTAATTCTTCTTTTATCAATGACTGGCGCTTCACAATATACTGTTGTTCTACCATCATTCTGTAATGGATGAACTTCAAAACTCACCCAGGATTCACCATTTTTCTTAAATGGCATTATATTCACTGCATGCAATGCAGATGTTTTTGCGCCTGAATCAACACGAATATTAATAGCCGGTATATTCAGCTGAGGTAACGAACACCATTCTTCACTTCCAATAACAATTTTTTCAGCACTCTTCATTCTTTATATATTACTAATAAATAAAGTTTTACAATAGATATTCTTTTGTTTTTTTGCAAGCTAAAGGAATAAAATAATCCTTTAATATTTTTCATTTAAATTGAAATATTTCAATTTTTTTTCAATTAATTAAAATCTGTTAATTATACTTGTATACGATTAACATAAAGATCAAATTTTCAGATATAAAATCCAATTATTCGAAACAACCTTCAACTTTAATCTTCATGAAAACAATCACCTTCCTCTTGATTACATTATTATTAGCAAGTTCTTGTACGAATAGGAAAAAAACTAAAGATCTTTTCCCGGAAATTTTACCTGAGGCACCAATTGCAGAGAAACATGATTCGGTTTTAACCATTCACGAGCATTCCAGAATTGATCCTTATTTCTGGATGAGATTGAGCGATGAACAAAAAAACGCAGAAAATAAGGATGCGCAAACTCAAAAAGTTTTACAATACCTCGAAGCTGAGAATATTTATTTGGATACAGCCATGTACAAAACAAAGGAGCTTCAGTCAAAACTTTATAATGAAATTGTTGGTCGTATCAAACAAGATGATGAATCAGTTCCATATTTCAAAAATGGATATTGGTACTATAGTAAATATAGCGATAAACAGGAATACCCTGCATACTTTAGAAAAAAAGAGTCACTTGAAAACCCCGAAGAAATTTTATTAGACGTTAATCAGCTAGCAAAAGGACATGATTATTATGCAGTTGGTTCTATGGAAGTAAGTCCGGATAATAAAATACTTGCTTTTTGTGAAGATACTATTAGCAGAAGAATTTACACTTATCGTTTCCTGGATCTTGAAACGGGTAAATTTTTGGATGATAACTTGTACAATTGCGAACCAGGTGGAGCATGGGCCAACGATAATCAAACGTTTTTTTATACCACTAAAAACAAAATTTCTCTTCTTAGTGAAAAAGTTTGGCGACATAAACTCGAAACATCTAATGACAAGGATGTAATGGTTTATCATGAAGAAGATCCATCCTATTACATCGGAGTATATAAATCAAAGTCTGATAAGTATATCATTATCTATAATAACAGTACATTAATCTCTGATTACCAAATTCTGAAAGCTGATAATCCGGATGGAGAATTTAAACAATTCACTCCACGTGCCGGAGCTCATGAATACAGTATTGAACATTATGAGGATAAATTCTATGTACTTACGAATTATGATGCTGTAAACTTCCGATTGATGGAGACTCCGGTTAATGCCACTTCTATTGAAAACTGGAAAGAAGTGATCCCTCATCGTGAAGATGTATTGATAACTGATATTGAAGCATTTAAAAAATACCTGGTTATTAGTGAACGCTCCAATGCTTTAACTCATTTGCGCATCATCAATCAGGAAACAAAAAAAGAACATTACCTTGATTTTGGAGAACCGGTATATGTATCTTTCATAGGAACAAACACTGAATTCGACACTGATATTTTAAGATATGGCTACAGCTCATTAACGACTCCGGTATCGACCATCGACTACAACATGAACGATAAAACAAAAGATATAAAAAAGGTACAGGAAGTTGTCGGCGGTCATAATCCTGATAATTATGTAACCGAACGCCTTTGGGCAACTGCTCGCGATGGTAAAAAGATACCTGTTAGCATCGTTTACAAAAAAGGATTAAAGAAAGACGGACACACTCCATTACTATTATATGGTTATGGTTCATATGGCAACACCATTGAACCCTGGTTCAATTCAACCAGATTGAGTTTATTGGACAGGGGTTTTGTTTATGCCATAGCTCATATCCGTGGAAGTCAGGCCATGGGTCGTCAATGGTATGAGGATGGTAAAATGATGAACAAAATCAACACCTTCACCGATTTCATTGATGTTGGTCATCATCTTGTCAAAGAAAATTACTCTTCTCCACACCATTTGTATGCCTTGGGTGGCAGTGCTGGTGGATTACTGATGGGAGCTATTGCAAATATGGAACCTGAACTTTTCAATGGAATCATTGCAGCGGTGCCTTTTGTTGATGTGGTTTCAACCATGCTCGACGAAACTATACCTCTTACAACCAATGAATTTGATGAGTGGGGAAACCCAAAGAACAAAAAATCATATGACTACATGTTATCTTATTCGCCATACGATAATGTGGAAGCGAAAGATTATCCAAACATGATGGTTACAACCGGACTGTTCGATTCTCAGGTTCAATATTGGGAACCCGCCAAATGGGTAGCCAAACTTAGAGCAACCAAGACTGATGATAATTTACTGGTTATGCATACCAATATGGAAGCAGGCCATGGTGGTGCTTCAGGCAGATTTAAGCGATATAAAGAAACAGCATTGGAATATGCCTTTTTATTAATGCTGGAAAGTAAAAAAGGGGAATGATAGATAGATTCTGATTAAAGATCGCTCGACCAGGAGCAGAAATTGGAATCACAGGGGCTGAATATTCAGTCCCTTTTTGTTGAAGTGTTTACTGTATAATTTGAATGCATAAAAATAAAAAACATTTAATTGTTGATTTTCTGTCATTTAAACGTATTCTCACAAGATTCAACTAAAATTATAGTCGAAAATATTTCGTTTCTTCAAATTAAACTGTAAGTTTGAACTATAAATACAGTTGAAATATTTTTTTGGTTGATATGGGTTATAATCTGAAATTTATTTGACTGAATTTTATTAAGCAACAAGAATATCTTGCTCCCTGGTACAACCCGGGTAAGGGACATGATGACAGCTGAATCGTGAAAGATGTTCAGTTGCTTAATTTAAAATGATAATTATCCAATTGAAACTTGCACGATATGCACGCAGTGATTAATTATTTGGTTGAGTCTTCGATTTTTTTAGGTATCATATCAGGCATTTATTTTGCTTTTTTATCCCGCCTGAATACCTTTTCATTTAATCGTTTCTTTTTGTTGTTAAGCCTTGTTTTAACGATGATTATCCCATTTCTGACAGTCTCATTAACAATGGAAACAAGCAATACAATTGACTCACAAACCATTGGTTACACCTTAAACGAAATATCGGTTTACCCAACCGATGCCCAAAATACCATTGTTTCGTTTATTAGTGGATTGTCAATATTTAAATGGATTTACATTATTGGTCTGATCCTGCTATTTATCCGGTTATTTGTTGCCTATTACAGGCTAAGTATAATTGGTAAGCAAAATTCAAGTAATCAGCACAATGGTATCAGAGTCATTCAACTGAATAACCCTTATCATGCGTTTTCATTCTTCAAATGGATATTTATTAATTCATCGCGATATAGCGAAGAGGAACAACAACATGTAATCAACCATGAGAAAGCACACGTAAGCTATTACCACACTTTGGATAATATGTTTCTTGAACTGTTTCTCATAACCCAATGGTTTAACCCATTTGCATGGTTAATAAAAAAGGCACTGAAAGAAACCCATGAATTTCAGGCCGATCGGTCCGTACTTAAACACGGCGCTTCTGTAGGGCGTTATAAAGCCCTTTTATTATCAGAAGTGTCAGGACATAAAGTACTGGCCGCAAATAATTTTAATGAATCATTAACCAAGAAAAGATTTAACATGATGTCGAAAAAAACTACTTTAAAAACTAAGATTATATTTCCACTTTTTGCAATTAGCTCATTAATAGCTTCTGCATTGATTTTTTCATGTAATACCGAGAAGGTTGAGGAGACCTTAGCCACACCAGATGAAGAAAAGGTGGAGATAGTAAACGTTACTGATGAATCGATTAAGGCAACCGAAGTAACCGGAGAAGTATTTCAGGTTGTTGATGAAATGCCAAAATATCCTGGAGGAGAAAAAGCCTTAAGAACCTTTATTGCGAAAGAAGTAACATACCCTAAAGAAGCCGAAGAGAACGGAATTCAGGGAAAAGTTTATATCACATTTGTAGTTGCTGCCGATGGATATGTAGGCAATGTAGAAATTGCAAGAGGCGTTGATCCTTCTTTAGATCAGGAAGCAATTAGAGTTATTGAGAGTCTGCCCCAATGGACACCAGGTAAGCTTGAAGGAAAGAATGTTAATGTCAGTTTTACTGTTCCCATTAATTTTGCACTACAATAATCAATCATAAAAAATATAAGCCCCGACCCATTAAGGTTGGGGCATTAAATAAATAATATCCACACATGAAACTTAAAGAATTAACCAAAGCTGAAGAACAAATGATGCATCGAATTTGGCAATTAGGCCGCACTACTGTTAAAGCCATTGTTGAAAAGATGCCTGATCCAAAGCCTGCTGTTAATACAGTTTCTACCATTGTGCGGTCATTAGCTGATAAAGAATATTTAGGTTTTGAGCAGGTGGGGCGTGGATATGAGTATTTTCCTATTGTTGAAAAAGCAGAATACCGCAAACAGTTTATGTCGAGAATGATGTCTACCTATTTTCAGGATTCATTTAAAGATCTGGTTTCTTTCTTTGCGAAAGAAAATAAGATAAAACCAGAAGAGCTGGATGAATTAATTCAAGAGGTGAAACGCGATCTTAAAAAGGAAGAAAATCAATAACTAAATTGGTTCTGTTAATCAATTATAAACCATACGGAATAAGATAATAGCTATATTTATTGCAAATTAAAATAGCTATTGATGTACTGCCCCAGATGTAATACCACTTTAGAAGAAAAAAACATTAATGATCTATCCGGATCAATTCAGGTTGATACCTGTCCTTCGTGCGGAGGAACCTGGTTTGATAAAGGAGAACTGGAACAAATTGAGAATGTGGTTGAGCTTTCAATCATTGAAATTAGAAATATCCCCAAAAAGAAAGAACAGCTGGAAAAATTAAAATGTCCCGACTGTAATCTTCATCCAACCCTCTCAAAACATGCTCATCAGAGGGATAAGAAGGTAATTTTTGATTACTGCGAAATATGCCATGGAATCTGGCTTGACAGAGGCGAACTGGAAGCAATTCAAAAAGACAACTTGTTAAAAACAATCAGCACTCTGTTCAAAAAAATGATCTGATTACTGAAATACGAAGCTCATAAATACCTTGAATACTATATCCGTTCAATATTACAAAAGCCCGGTTGGTGAATTGATCATTGGTGATTACAATAACCGATTGTGTCTCTGCGATTGGCACTTTCGTAAAATGAGAGAATCGATTGACAAGAGAATTAAAGGAGTGTTAAACGCTGAATTTAAGGAACAAAATACAGACCTTATTGCTTCAACCATTCTTCAGTTGGAGGAATATTTCGCGAAAGATCGAATCACATTTGATCTTCCAATTGAATTTGCGGGAACAAGTTTTCAAAAATCAGTTTGGGAAACCTTGCAAACCATTCCATACGGACAAACAGAAACTTACCTTGGTTTATCCAGACGATTGGGAAATGAAAAAGCCATCAGGGCTGTGGCCAGTGCCAATGGAGCGAATGCCATATCAATAATTATTCCTTGCCATCGCATAATAGGTAGTAATGGCGAACTCACAGGATATGCCGGTGGTTTACATGCTAAAAAAAGACTTCTTCAACTGGAGAATGTTTCAAATATTTCTACGCAACAGCTGGAAATATTTTAAACTATACAGCTCCCTGATCAATCATTGCTTCAGTAACCCGGTGAAAGGAAGCAATATTGGCTCCATCCCGATAATTGATACTTCCATCTGGTTTTATCCCATGGAGTTTACACATTTGATAAATCCTTTCCATGATATCTTTTAACCGATGATCTACTTCTTTTGGAGTCCATGTCATTTTCATTGAATTTTGTACTAATTCCAGGGCAGATACCGCAACTCCACCCGCATTGGCAGCTTTACCGGGTGCCAAAACAATTTGATTCGAATCAAAAAACTCCAATGCTTCTGAATTACAAGGTCTGTCTGCTGCCTCAATAACATATTTACAGCCTCCTTGCATAATCTGACGTGCTTCATTAAGTCCAATCTCATTCTGAATAGCACAAGGTATCGCTATATCACAGGGTATTTGCCAGGGTTTTTGATTTTCGTAATACACAACACCAGGGAATTCAATCGAATAAGGTCGAACCAGATCCTGAGAGGTTGCCCGCAGTTCAACCAGGTAATCCAACTTATCACCTGTTATTCCATCCGGATCATATATAAAACCATCAGGACCCGACAAGGTTACAACTTTAGCTCCTAATTCAACGGCTTTACGAATTACGCCATATGCCACATTTCCAAATCCTGAGACACATATTGTTTTACCATCAAGACTTTCATTCTGATCTTTAAGTAATGCCTCTAAGAAATAGATCACTCCAAATCCGGTAGACTCAGCTCGTAAACCTGTCCCTCCCCATTCAGAACCTTTGCCGGTAAAAGTTCCACTATGCATATGCGTTAGCTTCTTAAACATTCCAAACATATACCCAATCTCGCGACTACTTACCCCCACATCGTTGCCAGGAATATCCATTTCTGATCCCAGCAGATCCCATAATTGCAGCACAAAACTCTGACAAAACCTCATTATCTCACCTTCTGATTTCCCTTTAGGATCGAAATTTGCTCCTCCCATTGCTCCTCCTAAGGCCAATGATGTAAGACTGTTTTTAAATACCTGTTCAAAAGCAAGCATTTTAACAGTACCTAATGTAAGGGCCGGATGAAAACGCAATCCTCCTTTATACGGCCCGAGTGCATTGTTATACTGAACCCTGTATCCTCTGTTCACAATCACCTTTCCCTGATCATTCATCCAGGGCACCTTAAACACAAAGACACGATCCGGCTCCGTTATTCGTTCTAGAATAGCAGCATTATTCAACCTAAAATCATCGCTGATCCGATCTTTAACTGATGTCAGAAAATCTCTGACACTTTGAATAAATTCAGGTTCTCCGGGATTCTGAATTTCTAAATCAAATAAAAAACGTTCCAGACCCATTTGCTGTTTCTTTAACGGTTATTTATCACTGAGCAGGAGGCATTACCAAACCAATGCCTTTCTGACCATCCACTTTAATAATACCTTCTGAAGGCAGTTTCACATGACGAATGAATTCATCTTCATACTCCGCTGGCAAGCCATCCAGATAATCCATGTTAATATATCCTTCGCCAATAGATGGTGTAATCGTAAAATAAGCCACTCTCAGACTGGTTAAATTTTGAAAGAAATGCGTCCCCTGACTAGGATCAACTCTGTAATTCTCCAATCCCATTTCAACAATAACACGGGCAGCCGAAATTTGAGTCCATTTAACCGGTACACCTAACCATGGATCCTGAGATCCCCAGCGACCAGGTCCTATCAGAATATATGATTTATTACTCTGATGAAATGGAGTATTCAACTTTTCAAAGATGGGGGCCAGTTTAGCATTATTAGCAGGGTTGAAGCCATTCTTTTTAATGTAAATTACATCTTTTACACCATTAATGATTCCATTTCCCAAAGCTGACTTGGAATAAATCAGGGTATCTTTTTGATTTACTTCTTCCAGCTTTTCAGCAATGGTTTCTTTACTGTCGACAATTGGTCTGATCTGTAGCAAATAAAAAACAGGAGGATGACCTTGTGGCGTTTGTAAGTCAACTGCAAACTCTATCTCCACAGGCTGATTCATTTCTCGCTGGCCAACTTCCAGTACTTTATGCATTATCTCAGCTAAAGGGAAAGCATCGTATTTCAATACATTGGCAAAAGTAACCAGGCGTAATCCTTTAGCCATCAATCCGTCCCGTATCATGTGTGTATTATAATCATACACCGATCCCAACCAACGTAAGGTTCCATGTTCTTCTGCCACTTTGATGGATAGTTTTTTGATATTAACATCATCATCCACTGAGGCCTTAAAACTATCCGACTTCAAATCAAGAGCATAAAAATTCTTCTGAGTTTCGCGTACTGCCAGATCAGGACTTGATAACTGAAGTATCTTTCTCGGATATTTAGGAGAGAATCGTAAGGTCATTCCTCCTTCGACTATATGTTTACCTAATCCCATGGCAACATTTACAATTCCATCTTCAGCTTTTTCGGGTGCTATCGGGTAAAAATTCACTGAACGTCCAACCCCCGAAAATGTTGGGTAAAATACATCCCCATGACGCTGCCCTACAACCTCCTGCAAAACAATACCCATTCGCTCCTCGTCAATAACATTCATGGTCGCCTCCATATATCTCTTACTGGAATTATAAAACGCAGAAGCATAAACACATTTAACAGCATCGCAAAGCTGATTCAGCACCACTCTTTCATCATCACCTTTAGGAATCATATAGGTTGAATAAATCCCTGCAAAAGGTTGATAATGGCTATCCTCCAGCACACTCGATGAGCGTATGGCAATCGGTCCTTTAATAATTGAAATAAATTTATAGAGATCACCATGAATTCGTTCAGGAAGATGCCCGGCCACAAAAGCTTTCATAATTTCTTCATCCGTAGCATCTGACAATGCAATTGGATAAAGCTTATTTACTTCCATAAACTCGTCAAACACATCCGTACTTAAAACAACCGTTCGAGGAATGGTAATGATTACATCAGAAAGAGTATTCAGGTTTTGGTGTTTTTTGATTAGCATATTTAAGAAAGCCAAACCACGGGCCTTTCCTCCAATGGTTCCTTCACCAATTCGGGTAAACGTAAGATATTCATCAAATTTCTCGCGATAGAATTTTGCAATTACACCACGAGCCTTACTGTAACGAAAACTTGCTATGGTATCAAACAAAAATCTTTTGGTTTCTTCCAGGTCGGCAAAATCTTCAACCTTCAGATACTTGACCACTTCAGCTACAGCAAATAAAGCCCGGGCATTAAGCCATTTGGATACATGATCACGCTTAAAATGATAAAACAAGGATTCATCGGGTATCTGAAAAAGTTTTTCCTGTAACTCTTTCAGATTACTCACTCGGCAAACTTCTATACCAGTTGATGGATCAATGAAAACGAAATCACCAAAAGCCATATAGGTATTGATAAACTCTTTCAGCTCACGGAGTAACGAAGAGGAATGCTTATAAAGAAATCCAACCCTTAAATCTTTAGCCACTTCATCCAGACTTCGATTGGACGACTGTAATAAAAAAGGCATATATGGATTAGCACGCTTAACCAGTTTCGCAAATTTAATTCCAGCCTGGGTATCTTTTATACCCTCTTTATCAAAGGATACATCAGAGATAATTCCCAACAGATTATCATTATACTTTTGATATAATTCAAGAGCTTCTTCATAAGTACGGGCTAATAATATTTTAGGTCGCCCCCGCATGCGCATCATTTTTTGATGCTCATTTAAGCCCTCATCCATAAACTTCTTAGCCTGAGTCAGAATCAAACGATAAATCAATGGCAGATAGCTCGAATAAAAACGTATTGAGTCTTCAATCAATAAAATACATTGAACTCCCACCTCCTCAACATCATGCTGAACATTCATCTCATCCTCAATCAGCTTAATAATAGCAAGCATGATATCTGCATTACCCAACCAACAAAAGATGTAATCAATAGCACTGGTATCCTCACGACGCATCCTGACTGATACTTCGCGTGAAAAAGGTGTCAGTACTACAATGGGAACAGACTCGTAACGTTCTTTTACCTTTTTTGCCATGTTAAAAGGATCCATACCTCCAACACTTAGCATGGTAATAACCAGATCGATTTTTTCCTTTTTCAACACTACAAATGCCTGCTCTGCTGATTCAACATGATAAAATTGCGGAGGATATCTAAGGTTGAGTGAGACGTATTCGTTAAATATTTGCTCATCAATACGTCCGTCTTCCTCAAGCATAAAGGCATCATAACCACTACAGATCAGCAAAACCTTGTGGATGCGTCGTTGCATCAGATGGCTGAATTGTGTTTCGGTAAAATAGTTACTTTGTCGTATATCAAAATGGCTCTTCATTGCGTTGGTGCGAGTTCTTTAAGGTTACTTAATCTATCTCAGACTTCGTTAAAGGTAATAATTGATTTTCGTTTTCGCCCATCCATCCGAATGACAAGTTTTTCTTTAAACCTGATGTGTTTGAAATATTTTGTCTGTTCAATTAATTCCTGCTGATCCAGCACATCCCATCTAATACTATCATCACTACCAGCCTGATGAACTGAGCAATAACCAACATGCATGGATGTAACATTATGAAAAAAATGCGATCCACCGGAAGCTTCCAATGGAAAACCTTCCAGATCGGTTTCCACTATCATTTGAGCATTTGAAATCTGAGTCCACGATACCGGAATTCCAATCCACCTGTCGCGGGTTCCCCATCGACCAGGACCAATCAAAATATAATGTCTTTTTTCAGCCTTCATCTTTTGATTTAAGCGTTCAATCTCCATTGCCATCTCCTGAGTTCTGGCCTTATCAAATCGATCAATATCGATATATATAATATCGGTTACCGTTTTATTTTTACCATTTCCCATACTTTGATTGGACTGCAAAATCACTTTATCTTCATCAATGTGACTCATATTAATGGAATAATTTTGAGCTCCACCCAGTAAAGGTTTTATTTGAAGTAGGTAGAAAGTAGCTCTTCCTCGTTCATCTTTATTCAAATCCACTGCAAATTCAATCTCAACTGGTGATCCCATCGCTTCTTTAACAACATCCAGAACAACTTCAATGGTTTTGGCCAGAGGTATATAATTGTATTTAAGAATATTGGCAAAATTAAGTATTCTGGGACCTGACTGATCCAACCCAGGCTGAATGGTCTGGTCATCGGGATTATAAACCGAAGCCAGGTGTTTGAGTGTTCCATGCATCTCTGCTTCCATACTATCCAAACGAACCAATCCGGCTGTTTCTCCCTCCAGTAAATTGAGATCGAACTTACTGAGGTCGACAGCATAAAATTCTGTTTGAGAATTCTTTAATTGATCTTTTGGTGAATTATTGTCCAGATCGGGATAAACCGGACAAAAACGGAGTGCTTTCTCACCATCCACCACATATTTACCAAAACCAAGAGCCAGAACAGCAAAACCATCCTCCGGATTCATATGACCAAACGAATAGTAATTATACGATTGCGCAACCCCACTTATATGAGGATAAAAAACATTCTCGTGCTGTCGCCCCACTGCTTCCTGGATAATTACGGCCATTTTCTCCTCTTCCACTTTAAAGTCCACTGCCTCGGTAAATGCTCTTGCTGTATCGCTGAATACAGATGCAAAAACCAGTTTAACAGCATTACAAAGCTGTCTCAACCGCTCTTCCACATCTTTATGATTATTGGGTAGAAGATATGTTTCAAACACTCCTGAGAATGGCTGTTTCTGACTATCTTCCAATAGACCCGATGAACGAACTGCTATTGGAGATGAAAAAATAGTTAGTAACCTTTTAAGTCGATGTATCAATGTTTGAGACAATTCTCCTTCGAGAAACATTTTTTTAATCTGATGATAAGTTAGTTCACGAAAGATCAGTTCATGAAAATTATTGCGTTCCATAAACAATTCAAACTCATCGGTACCAATCACTGTAGTGCGTGGTGTTCTTATGTTAATCCCGGAAACATGAGCATCAAAATCAAAATTATATAGTAATGTATTAATAAATGACAAGCCTCTGCCCTTTCCTCCCAATGAACCTCCGGCCAGACTCACAATATTACTATCATCCAGGGTGTCAATCTCATCAAAATCTATTACTTTGCCCTGATTCTTTTCTTCGCGGTGTGATTTTATAATATTTAAAAGATAAGTCCTGATACTTTCTGTATCATCAAAATCACTGATGCGATAAGGTGCTATCATTTTAGCAATCTTGAATTCACCGCGCGCCATTAGCCAAAGTGAAAAGTGATTCTTTTTGGCATGGTACTCAACTGATTCAATGGGCACATTCCTCAGATTCTGTTCAAATTCCTTTAGATTACGGGCAATGGCAATGTTTCTACCTTTAGCATCCTTATAAACAAAATTACCAAAGCCAAGATAATGACTGATAAAGGTTTTAATATCCTGCAAAAGGCTCTCACTGTACTTATTAATAAAGACTGTTTTTAATTCATAAGCATCCTGTGAATATTCAATCTTAGAACTTTGTAAAATTACCGGCAGATCCTTAATCTGCTCCTTGGCATAATTTACCAATTCAAATCCTGCGTTTGCATCCAGCCTTCCATTATGAGAGAATTCAACATCCGAAATCAAGCACAAGAGGTAATCCTGATACTTTTTAAAGATGTCCAGTGCTTCTTCGTAATTTATGGCCAGCAGCACCTTGGGGCGGGCTTTTAACCTTAATACAGCATATAATTCATCACCCTGCACATCATCGATTAAACGACGTGTTTGTTCCAGCACACTGGCATAGAGCAATGGTAAATATTTTGAATAGTACCTTACAGAATCTTCCACCAACAAGATAACCCTTGCCAAACCAATCTCTGTATCATTCTCAACATTAACCCTATCCTCCAGATGAAATACCATTGATGAAAAAACTTTGGGATCACCATTCCAAACAAAAATCTCATCTAAAACACCTAACTCACGTTGACGCCCCTGAAAATATGGGATATCAGTATCATTGTTGAGCAACATAAAAATTGGGATGTAAGGAAATTCCTTTTTCACCATCTTGCTTAGTTTGACGGGTGATTTTTTCTCCACACCCACCATCACAATGATTAAATCAAAATGTTTCTCATTCAGTTTTTCTAACGCCTCTTCATAAGTTGTAACTCCAGTTACCCTAGGCAATGATGAAAGATGCATCTGGTAAAAACTGCCCATTATCTGTTCTGAGAATCTCCCCTCATTTTCAATGGCATAAGCATCATAAAGGTTGGCAACCAATAAAATTTCTTTTACCCTGAAAGGCATTAAATCGTGATATATATCCCTGGCTGCATTATTCTTATGCATAAAGTTCTGCAACAGGTGCTTACTTCCTTTTGTTACAGAACTCCTTTTTTCAATTGTATTCTTTGCAAATGCCAAATGACTGTTGGGCTTTCTGATCTTATCCATCAGGTTACGGGCTTCCAGACTATTCAAATAACCAACAATCAGATTTCCAAGGTTTGATATCAAATCATTTTCTTCATTAAGGAATAACTCTTCCTTGGTTTTAGCCAACTCCTTTAGGTAATAAATTTCAATCAATCCTTTTTTACCATTAATGGTTTCGAAGTTGTGACGTAATACCCATGGTGATTTAACAAAGCCTGAACTCAAATATTCTTCACCCTCAAAAACAATGCGTGCAACTGAATATTCGGGATGTTGCATACCTGCCGGAATATACTCAACAATATGAGTAAGAGTATAAGGCACCGGCATCTGAAGACTTATAATTCTTGATGTTTCATTAATCGTTTTCAGTTCTTTGACGCGCTCCTGTCGTGCCAGTTTTTCTTCTTGTGCCAGCTTTGCATTTAAAAAATCTGTTATTAATCTGGCCAGATTAATTAGAAGATCTCTCTCTTCACTCAAAAAAGGATCGCCTGAATAGAATGAAAAATCCCGTATGTAAAAAACATCTATTGAACCTGATTTGCCATCAGTAGTTTTAAAACGCTGTGTTTGCACCCATTCTGTTTCTACAAAAAATTCGCTCAGATACTCTTTGTTGCCATAGGTAATCCGGGAAACAGCATATTCAGGATATTGCCAGCCAGATGGAAGAATAAAGGCAACTTGCTGCAAAACATCGTCAACTGACTTACCTTGATTGATGATGCGGGTAGTTCTATTGATAGTAGATAATTCCTTAAGTCTCTCAATTGATTCGGAATGATTGCGTTCAGCAACAATGGTATTAATATAATTGGAAAGCATTCGGGCTGTTTGATTGATAAGTAGCCTTTCTGACCTTAAAAAAGGCCCTTCATCCTTTTCTTCAGCGGGTTCGAGATAAAACAAATCAATGGCTCCCTTCTCACCATCTATAGTAGTAAAACGCTCTGTAAGGCCCCATTCCGTTTCAGCAAAGTTATTTGTTTGAGCATGACATTTCTTATAATAAATTCTCACACCAACCTTGGCCGGCTTTTCCAATCCATGAGGTAACACATTTAAAACCTCTTCCAATGTTTCATCTATTGGATTGTCCTGCATTAATATCTCCCACAATGTATTAATTGTTTCTAAAACGTTACCTGAACTTTTATCATCAGGAACGGTATGGAGATGATTGAGCTGAGGCCAATTACGTTGCATATACTTAGCTGTTTGATACTTAAAAGATACAAAATCAAATCAACTTTTAGTCAAATAATATATGAATGATTGTTTTAAATGTGTGAATAAATACTTTCTAATATCTATTTAAGTGTTATTATTCACATTTTTATAGCTTCTTGTTAATTTATTTTGTACCTTTTTATTTTTCTTGACAAGTCATTTTAAACTAGTGATTGATAATGTTTTAATTAAAGGAATAAGAATCTAATAGGTAACAATAACCATATTACTCAATTAACAACCCTTTAATGTAATTAGTATGTCACACACTCATCATTAGGCATTAACGCCTTTATGGCCGAATTAATGGCCAAAAATCCCGCCGAACCTGAATTCCATCAGGCAGTACATGAGGTTGTAGAATCTTTGGATGAGTTTCTGGATGAAAATCCAAAATACAGACACGCTCGTATCCTAGAAAGAATTGTTGAACCTGAACGGGTTATCATGTTCAGAGTACCGTGGATCAACGACAAAGGAGAAATGTGTGTAAACCGAGGCTATCGAATCGAAATGAACAGTGCTATCGGTCCTTACAAGGGAGGTTTACGCTTTCACCCAACGGTAAATTTAGGAATTCTTAAATTTTTGGCTTTTGAGCAAGTGTTTAAAAACAGCCTGACAACCTTACCCATGGGAGGTGGTAAAGGCGGTAGTGATTTCGATCCCAAAGGAAAGTCTGATAACGAAGTGATGCGATTCTGTCAGAGTTTCATGACGGAGTTGTATCGACATATTGGGCCAGACACGGATGTTCCTGCCGGAGATATTGGTGTGGGAGGTCGAGAAATTGGCTTCCTTTACGGACAATACAAACGTATTAAAAATGAATTCACAGGTGTTCTTACTGGTAAAGGACTTAATTACGGAGGTAGTTTAATTCGTCCTGAGGCTACAGGATACGGCAATGTTTATTTTGCCCAGGAAATGCTGAAAACCCGTAACGAAACATTCAAAAACAAAACAGTACTCGTATCAGGTTCAGGCAATGTTGCTCAATACACAGTTGAAAAGGTTAATGACCTGGGTGGCAAAGTTGTGACTCTTTCCGATTCTAATGGCTATATATACGACCCCAATGGAATCGATCCTGAGAAACTAAAATTTGTTATGTATCTGAAAAATGTAAAACGAGGCCGAATAAAAGAATATGCAGATAAGTATGGTGCTAAATACATAGCAAGTGAAAGGCCATGGTTAGAAAAAGGTGAAATTGCATTACCCAGTGCTACCCAAAATGAAATTAGCGAAATTGAAGCCATCACGCTGGTTCAAAATGGCTGCTATTGTGTTTCTGAAGGAGCTAATATGCCATCCACACCTGAAGCAATTCATATTTTTCAGGATAAAGGTATCCTCTTTGGTCCGGGTAAAGCTGCCAATGCAGGTGGAGTTGCTGTATCAGGGCTTGAGATGACACAAAACAGCATGAGACTTAACTGGACAAGAGAAGAAGTAGATAATCGCTTACAAATGATAATGCAAGGTATTCATTCAACTTGTTGCCAATACGGAACAAAAGACAATGGATTTATTAATTATGTAGATGGTGCCAATATTGGAGGTTTTGTAAAAGTAGCAGATGCAATGCTGTCTCAAGGGGCTGTTTAACGTATCAGCTAATTAGTATTAAAACACCTGATAAACAATACGCTATAATCAGGTGTTTTTATTTGTACTAATCATACTATTATGAAATACATTTATATCCTTATTTCACTTTTCGTTTTCCTGTCTTGCCATCCCTCAAAACAAACAAGTTCAGAACAAGCTACATTCTTTCAGTTTGAGATTGAAACCAAATTAAAAGGTGAGCCAGAATTAATATATGACAAATTAACTGGTGACATTAGTCCATGGTGGGATCATACCTTCAGTGAAAAGCCTTATCAACTCTACATCGAAGCAAAACCAGGTGGTGGTTTTTTTGAAATTTTTGATGAATCAGGTGACGGAGTCAGGCATGCAGTGGTTACAGGTGCACAAAGAGGTAAATTACTTCGGATGGAAGGACCTTTAGGATTAGCAGGTCATGCTCTTAACCTTGTTTGCACTTACAACCTATCTTCTGCAGAAGATTCAACTATTATTAAACTGGAAGTTCACGGATCTGGCGAGTACCAGGATGAATGGCCAGAGGTAATTGAGAAAGTATGGTCACACTTCCTTATAGAACAGTTTAAACCATATTGGGAAGAATCGATCAAATAAAAAAGGGAGCATAAATGCTCCCTTCTATTATTTCTATAAAATTCAATTATTTCACTTCAGCTTTTTCGCTTGCAGAGTAGTTAATCTTTAACGCTGCAGCTTTACGCAAAGCTTGCTTAATTTCTGTGATAACACCCATTGGGCAGTCTTTGTCTGCTTTGATAGAAGTAGTCATTTTTGGCTGATCACTTTCTTTCATCGCATCCCTTGCTTGCGCAATATAACTTTGAATGTCGTCAACAGTAGCAAATTGATCATTTAACTGAATTCTTGGTTCACTACCATATAATGATCTGTACTTACCAGTTGGCACACCCACATAAATAAATGTTACCAACTCTTTTTTCTCCAGTTTTGATAATTCAGTCGCTTGTGCAGGAGCAATGTTAACCATTAGATCCACCTCTTTCATAGTTGTTGAAACCATGAAGAAGAAAAGCAACATAAATACAATATCTGGTAAGGAGGACGTATTAATAGCTTGCTGGCCTCCACTCTTCTTTTTTCTGAATTTAGCCATTCTATTTACCTCCTATATTTTTAGGTTCAGCTTCAGAAATCTTTTGAGGTATGATGGTACGAATTGCATCCTGCTCTTCTTTTTCCAAGTCATCATAATCCTTGCCAAATTTACGTTTCGCTAAATCCTGTCTCAGTTCATTAATAGCACGCTGAAGTTCGTTTTGAACCATCAAATAAGTTTGGTATTGAGTTCCATTATCTGTTTGTAATGAAATCACACCTTTTGTAATCATTTGCACTCCAAAGAAAGGCACTTCTGCTTCTTTCTTCTCAGGCAAATTATCTTTATCCAATGGATTCTCAATAAACTCCTTAGTTGCTTCAGTCAACTCTTCCATACTCATTGGTTTACCTTCTACCAGTAACTGATTGTTACTGTTCACCAATACCGTAAATACATTTCGCTCCTTAATTGGAGGTGTATCATCAGGCTGATCTTCCTGCATTGGAGGAAGTAAACGAGCCAAACCAGTATCAGTGTCCATGGTAGTAGTAACCAAGAAGAAGATCAATAATAGGAAGGCGATATCCGCCATTGACCCTGCATTTACTTCCTGTACTTCTCTTTTTCCCATAAACGATTATACTTTTATGGTCCCTTGACTAACCGAGATTAATCAAGCAGGGACAATTATTTAAATAGTCGAGATAATTCTGAATAAAGGATTGCAATTACAGCAACTCCAAACAGAATGTACATTCCATATAACATAGTACCTGCCATGGCTAACATGCTAGGCACATTATCAGGACCTTGATAACCTATAATATCTAACGGAGTAGTATCTGCTAATGCATAAGAAACAAGCACTACAATAAGTAATAATCCCATAGAGATTAGTGTTCTTACTGCATTTTTTGGATGCATTACCAGGTTAAAAACTTCCGCTAACAATGTAATACCTCCTGTCAAAAACACTAACAAAATACCCCAGTTTAAGAATGCATTAGTATAAACTGGTGTAGTATAAGCAGCCCCTTCAACTTCGCCACCGAAGAAGAACATTGCTGCAAATACCAATGTTATTGCTAACAACAGGTATAGAACAATATTTAAAATTTTTGAAAGCTTAGTCATAACGACAGATTATTTTTTCATGTTGAACTTTACCAAAATATCTAGAAGCGAGATAGAAGCATCTTCCATTGTATTTACAATACTATCGATTTTTGCAACGATGTAGTTGTAAAATACTTGTAGAATCATAGCTACGATCAAACCAGATACTGTAGTAATCAACGCTACTTTAATACCACCTGCTACTGCTGATGCTGAGATAGTACCCATAGACTGAATATTATCGAAAGCTTCGATCATACCAATTACAGTACCCATAAACCCAAGCATAGGAGCCATAGAGATAAATAAAGAAATCCAGGTTAAACCTTTTTCCAAAAGACCCATTTGAACTGATCCGTAAGAAACAACTGACTTCTCAACTACTTCAATACCTTCATCGAAACGATCAAGACCTTGGTAGAAAATAGAAGCAACAGGACCTCTGGTATTACGGCATACTTCTTTAGCAGCTTCAACACCTCCGTCACTCAATGCATTCTCAATGTTTTGAAGTAACTTCTTAGTATTTGTAGAAGCTAAATTCAAATAAATAATTCTTTCAATACAGATTGCTAAACCAAAAATCAAGGCTAACAATACAAAACTCATAAAGATAGCACCACCTTCGATGAATTTTGCTTTAATCTGCTTGTGAATACCCTTTGGTGCTTCAGGTTGAGCAGCTTCATCTGCTACTTCTGTTGCTGGTTCTTCACTAACTGCTGGTTCTTCAGTTACCTGCTCTGTAGCTTCAGCTACATTTTCCTCGTCCTGAGCATACAAGGCATTGGCACCTAAACTCAGCATTCCAAATACTGCTAAAAACGCAAATAGCTTTTTCATAGTCTGCTAAAAATTTTGATTCGTATCAGTTTTGTTAATACTTCAAATAATTCTTACTGTTTATCCCTTAAGTCTTAAACTTTTAGACCGTCAGTAGATAAAAATCCTTTAATTTTTCAGGCATGCAAAATACAAAAAAAATGCCAATTACAAACTTTCTATATATATATTTCGCCATGAAGCGACTTATTAAGATTGTTTTTAATCTCCTCCTTGGAATTCGTATTGGCTAAGAGATACATCAATTTCGTAATTGCCGATTCTGTTGTCATATCATGCCCACTGATAACACCCATTTCCAGAAGATGAACTCCTGTTTCGTAACGCCACATCTCCACGCTCCCTGCAAGACATTGTGTAACATTAACAATTATTAATCCTCTGGCCAGTGCATCTTCTATTTCTTTTAAAAACCATTTTTGTGTAGGTGCATTACCCGAACCATAAGTTTCAAGTACCACAGCCTTTAATCCATTAACAGACAGCACAGCCCTAACAACCTCTTTATTAATGCCTGGAAACATTCGCAGAAGAGCCACATTGGTATCCATCTTTTTTGAAACTTTAAAAGCGCCACTCATGGTTTTATACCTAATATAAGGGTAGTTGTATTTTATATGAATCCCTGCTTCGGCCAAAGGTGGATAGTTATCAGATCGGAATGCCCTGAAATGCTCTGCATTATACTTTGTGGTACGGTTACCTCTGAACAATTTTTCATTAAAATATATACATACCTCAGGCACCAGGGCCTGACGATTTTTTTGAGCTGCAGCAATCTCGAGGGCTGTGATAAGATTTTCTTTTCCATCAGTTCTGATTGTGCCTAAAGGAAGTTGACTACCCGTTAAGATAACAGGCTTCTTTAAATTTGTTAGCATAAAACTCAATGCACTTGCAGTATATGCCATCGTATCAGTGCCATGCAGAATAACAAACCCATCATAAAGAGCATAGTTTTCTTCGATAATCTCTACTATCTTAACCCATATATCAGGGTTCATATCTGAAGAATCCACCAAAGGATCGAACGAATAACTCTTTACATTAAAGTCAAACTTCTTTAATTCAGGAACTTGCTTTGAAACCTTTTCAAAATCGAATGGAACCAGGGTGTTGGTCTCCGGGTCTATTACCATACCTATGGTACCTCCTGTATATATTATAAGAACTTGTCTTTCTTCCATAATTTAAAACACTATATATTAAATATGTGTGATGCATTATCGCTCGTATGGGCGATAATAAGGTCTAAAGGCATATCATACACCTGACTTAATGTATGGGCGACTTTTTCGATATAGGCTGGTTGATTTCTTTTACCCCGATACGGAACAGGTGCCAGATAAGGTGCATCGGTTTCCAAAACCAGTTTATTTAAAGGCACTTCTTTTAACACATCCCGCAAATGAGTGTTTTTAAAAGTAACCACTCCGTTAATTCCCATCATAAAAGAACCATATTCAACAATGCGTTTAGCATCATTAATATCACCTGTGAAACTATGAAAAACTCCTTTCAGCTTTTCATCCAGCTGTCTTTCTACCACTTCAAACACTTCCGAAAATGCATCACGACAATGAATGACAATTGGTAAGTCGAGCTCTTTTGCCCAAATAATTTGCTGCTCAAATGCCTCCATTTGTTCTTTTACAAAGGTTTTATCCCAATATAAATCAATACCAATTTCTCCGACAGCAATATATGAACGCTGATCAAGCCAGTTTTTAACTATCTCCAGTTCTTTTTTATAATCCTCTTTGATAGAAGTTGGATGCACCCCCATCATTGCAGTGCACATTTCTGAAAATTCACTTTCTGTCTGATGCATTCTTTCTATGGATGAAGCATCAACATTGGGCAATAATATTTTTTTTACACCGACTTCACGAGCCGCTTTAATTATTTCTAATCTGTCCTGATCAAATTCTTCGGAGTAAATATGCGAATGCGTATCAATCAAAATATTCTACTTTAATATATTCTCAATGCAAAATTAACTCATTTTATCAATCACCCCTTTATTTACAGGGGTAAATCTCATTTTTAAATTAATTATTGAGCTTTTGATTATTTCATATTAAAACAAAGCCGCTTATTGAATCATAAGCGGCTTCATCAATATTTCATAAAAGAATTATACTATACCCTGAGCAATCATAGCGTCAGCTACTTTTACAAAGCCTCCAATATTTGCTCCTTTAATGTAGTTAACCTTACCACTTGGTTCGGTTCCAAAGCGCACACACGTATTATGAATATTGGTCATAATCTGATCGAGACGTTCATCCACTTCTTTCTCAGACCAACCCAAACGCATACTGTTCTGTGTCATTTCTAAACCAGAAACAGCAACACCTCCTGCATTCACTGCCTTGCCCGGCGCAAAAACAATCTTGTCGGTTGCTAAATAAGCTGCTTCAGTGGTACATCCCATGTTAGATGCTTCTGCAATCATCTGGCAACCATTATCAATTAACATCCGTGCATCCTTCTCATTCAATTCATTTTGAATTGCACAAGGAATGGCAATATCCACTTTTTGCTCCCATGGTTTTTTGCCAGCAAAAAACTTAGCCTCAGGATAACGTTCAGCATATGGTGCTACCACATCCATATTAGATGCACGAAGCTCCAACATATATTCAATCTTATCATCAGATACTCCTTCAGGATCGTATATATAACCATCCGGTCCTGAAATAGTCACCACCTTGGCACCGTATTCAACAGCTTTAATCGCAGCTCCCCAAGCAACATTCCCAAATCCGGAAATAGCCACCGTCTTGCCTTCCAGCTTTTCGCCTCTGACAGCCAACATCTCACGGACAAAATAAATGGCGCCAAAACCAGTTGCTTCGGGACGAATTAAACTTCCTCCAAACTCGGCTCCTTTACCCGTTAAAACTCCCGTAAATTCGTTGCGCAGCTTCTTATATTGTCCAAACAGATAACCGATTTCTCGACCACCCACACCAATATCACCGGCAGGCACATCGGTATTAGGTCCGATATGACGATACAATTCGCTCATAAAAGCCTGACAAAAGCGCATTATTTCTAGATCCGACTTGCCTTTGGGATTGAAATCTGATCCTCCTTTACCACCACCCATAGGCAATGTGGTTAAACTATTCTTAAATGTTTGTTCAAAACCTAAGAATTTCAGTCCGCTCAAAGTAACACTCGGGTGAAAACGCAATCCACCTTTATATGGACCAATTGCCGAATTGAACTCAACACGATAACCTCGGTTTACCTGAACCTCACCGCTATCGTCAACCCATGGAACACGAAACATGATTACCCTTTCAGGCTCAGTCATGCGCTCCAAGATCTTAGCTTTAATATAATGTGGATTTTCCTGATAAAAATCCCATACTGTTTCTACTACTTCCTGCACAGCTTGCAAAAATTCGTCTTCGCCCGGGTTCTTAACCCTAACGCTATCCATGAATTCCTTCATCTTAGTATCCATATCGAATAGTTTTTATTTGGATCTTTTTATGTAACCAAAAATAGATATTTTAAAACAACATCCTTATAAATTGTAAGGAAAAGAATAAAAATCAACTTTTGACATATTACGCTGAATATCAATTTTTTGTTATTGCCTTAAATATGATTTTTATCACTCTATGATAAATATCACCATTTAAAGAACCACTTCAAACTTCGAAATTGTAAGTAAACTTAAAAAATGATCCACATTTAATCTCTTCAACCATTAATAAAATGTAGTGAAGGATCAACCTTTTTTTCATCTAAAAATAAATTTGGAAGCTCCTATTTTAAGGCTTCAAACAATACTTCTACAGGATGAATAGCAGCTACATCTGTGCCATCTTTTATCTGATGTCGACATGAAGTACCTGCCGCAACTATAAGCGAGCGCTCTTTGTTCTCTCTAACATCCGGAAACAGCACCAACTCACCTATCTTCATTGATAAATCGTAGTGTTCTTTTTCGTAACCAAATGAACCCGCCATACCACAACAACCAGAAGGAATTTCATCAGCCCTATAATTAATTGGAATTTCAAGAACCTTTTTAGTATAAGAAGTATCTGACAATGCTTTTTGGTAACAATGAGCATGAAAACGAATATTCTTTTCATCTTCTACAAAAAGTGATTGATCAATCTTTCCTTCATCCAACTCTTTGGCCATAAATTCCTCAAAAGTAAAGGTGTATCTGGCAAGCTGCAGGGCTTTTTCCTTTAAATAGGTGGGCACCAATTCCGGGTATTCATCTCTGATGGTTAGAATTGCAGATGGTTCTACCCCAACTAAAGGATTTTTTTCATCGACTACATCCGAAAGAGCCAGCACATTTTTGACAGCCAACACTTTTGCATCACCCACCAATCCTTTTGACAAAAAGGTACGACCACTCTCTGCATGATATGGAACTGATACACTATAACCCAATTTTTCCAATAACAGAATCGTTTTAATTCCAATTGGCGTGTCATTATAATTGGTAAACTCATCGGCAAACAACATCACATTCCGATTAGTCTCTTTGATTGCATGATTCTTAGCCCATTTTCTTAAGGTAAAAGAATGAAGTTTTGGCAAACTTCGTTTTGAAGAAAATGAAAACAATGATTCTGTAATGCTTCCTGTAATTTTCAATCCTACTCCTTTATTATATAGGTATGGCCAAATCATAAAAAGCTGGTTCAACTTTGGCAAACGACCAATAAGTTTGTTTCGCAAAGGCGTACCATATCTTTGATGATACTCATGCAGAAACTCTGCTTTCAGTTTGGTCATATCTACACTGCTCGGGCATTCTGATTTACATGCTTTACATGAAAGGCAAAGATCCAATACCGCTTTCACTTCATCAAAACCCATTTTATCATCAGGCAAGCCACCTGTAAATAGTTCACGAAGCATATTCGCACGCGCCCGGGTCGTCTGCCGCTCATCTCGCGAACCCATATAACTCGGACACATAGTCCCTCCAATCAAATGACTTTTTCTGCAGTCGGCCGAACCATTACAACGTTCTGCAGCACGCACCATCCCTAGAGTCTTTGACCAATCAAACAATGGCTTTGAAATAACATCTTTCTTTACCTGCCTGTAACGCAGCGATGTATTCATCTGAGGCGTATCGGTAATCTTTCCCGGATTAAATAAATTTTCAGGATCAAATATCTCCTTGACTTCCTTAAATAACTGATAGTTCTGCTCACCCACCATTAAAGGAATAAATTCACCACGCAAACGACCATCACCATGCTCCCCGCTTAGCGAACCACGGTATTTCTTTACCAAATGAGCAACATCCTCAGCAATGTCGTGAAATAGCTGCACATCTTCAGGACGTTTCATATTTAAGACCGGACGTAAATGCAACTCTCCGGTTCCGATATGAGCATAATAAACACAATCTTTTCCATAGCTCCCAAGTACGTTATTAACATCAGCTATGTAATCCGGTAAATCAACAGGTCTTACCGCAGTATCTTCTATAACAGGAACCGGCAAATCATCGCCCGGCATATTTGACAACACCCCTAATCCAGCCTTTCGAAGAGCCCATACCTTTCCAATTTCGCTGCCGTGAAGAACAGGATAAGCATACCCATATCCTTGTTCTTGCATAGTCGTTATCATTTGACTTGCCAACTGATCAATCTCCTCCTTAGTATCACGGGCAAACTCAACCAACAACAATGCTGCCGGATCTCCCTCAACAAAAAAACGGTTCTTGTTCTGTAATGGATTATCCTTTGTAAGATCCATTATGGTTTTATCCATTAGCTCAACAGCGCCAGGATTATATTTGAGTGCAATCAGATTAGCCTTTAACGCATCTTCTATTGAATTTAGGTGTACACAAACTAATCCCTTCTCTTTGGGTGGTACCGATACCAGATTGAGTTTAATTTCTGTTGTAAACATCAAGGTTCCTTCTGAACCAGCCATCAGCTTACACAAATTGAATTGCTCTCCATCTTCATTAAAAGGTAGTGTATCCAATAACATATCCAATGCATACCCGGTATTTCTCCGATGTATCTCCGGATGCGGAAATTCCTTTTTTATCGATTTACGGTTTTCCTTATTAGAAAGAATATCTCTTAACCCTCTGTAAATATCTCCTTCGAAATTCTCCTGACGACACTTACTGTCGAATTCCCATTTCTGTAATGATTTAAAATGAACCGAATCACCATTCGATAAAAAACCTTTCAATTCCAGGGTATGATCGCGAGTACTACCATATATCAATGAATGAGCACCACATGAATTATTGCCCACCATACCTCCCATCATACAACGGCTCGAAGTAGAAGTTTCAGGTCCAAAAAATAAATCGTACTGCTTGAGATATTGATTTAATTCATCCAAAACAACACCAGGCTCTACCCTTACCCATTTCTCCTCTTTATTAACCTCCAGGATCTTATTCATATAACGACCAACATCAACAATCAAACCGGCACCAACCACCTGGCCAGCCAGTGAAGTACCAGCTGTACGCGGAACAATTGGAATATTATTCTGAGCTGCAAACTTCACAATTGTTGAAACATCATTTACATCACGAGGACGCACAACACCTAATGGCTGCTCAAAATAGGCTGATGCATCAGTGGAATAAACCTGAAGGGAAGTATTATCAAAAAGTAGATCGCCTTTGATTTTGCTTTGTAATTCATCAAAAGGGTACGGTTCGTCCAGTTGGGTATTCATTAGCTTTGATCAATGATTAGTTAAACGAATTTATGAATTTTATTCTTTTTCATATCGTTACATTAACAGGAAAATCCGATTAAGTTTTTCAACCAGCCTCAAGCATAACTACTTCGAACAACTTATTTGAAGTTTATCCCAGATTCTTATTCGAACTATCAGATATAATAACTTACTTCATACATCCCAATTTCATGATCAATTAAAGCTTTACAACGAACTGCCTTCGACAAAAGAAAACAAAAAACAATATTGACTGTTTCTCCGATAAAAACATAGTATGATGAATAAGCCAGACTTAAATAACAGAGATAACATTGAAAAACAAGTCAGAGCTTTTTATAAAAAAGTTCGTAAAGATGACTTACTGGGTCCATTCTTTAACCAAACCATCACCAGCGAAGTGGAATGGGAAGAACACTTGTTGTTATTAACATCTTTCTGGGAGCTCAATCTTCTGGATGTAAGAGGATTCAATGGCAACCCCGGATTAGCTCATCAAGGTGTTGACAAAGCCTTTAAGCATAGTATTACCACTAATCATTTCGACAGGTGGGTAGCAATTTGGAAAGAAACCATTGATGAACATTTTGAAGGCGAAAAGGCTGAATACGCAAAAATGCGAGCCACCAACATGGCAAAAGGGATGTACAAAAAAGTAATTGACAAACGCCCCGGAGGGTTTATAATTCCGGGTGGAGCTTCGGGATTGTCGTTTGGTTAAGCATCACAGACCCAATTTACAAAAATGTAGCATCCTACCGAATTGTCAAATTTTGATTAAGGTGGGAATCTGTCACTCAATCCTTTTATTTAATCTTAATAATTTAATATTTTTACGAACTCAATCACCTATATCCTTGTTTCCGATAAGAGAGCTAACGATGAACTAATACAAGTATCCATTGTTAGACTGACGAATAATTGTAAAAGAATTTATGGCTGAAGATCAGAACAAAATATTAGACGAAGTTACAGGAGGCGAATACAAATACGGTTTCTACACCGATATTGAAATGGATACCATTCCGAAAGGATTAACAGAAGATGTGATCCGAATGATTTCGGCGAAAAAGAATGAACCCGAATACATGCTGGAATTCCGTTTAAAAGCTTTTGAGAAATGGCAAAAAATGGAAATGCCGGATTGGGCTCATCTCAATATTCCTGAGATTGATTTTCAGGACATCATCTATTATGCTGCTCCAAAGAAAAAACCACAATTGGAAAGCATGGATGATGTAGATCCGGAATTAAGAGCAACTTTCGATAAACTGGGTATTCCTCTTGATGAACAAAAAATATTATCAGGCGTAGCTGTTGATGCTGTAATAGACAGTGTTTCTGTTAAAACCACTTTTAAAGAAACTTTAGCAGAAAAAGGTATTATCTTCTGCTCCATCAGCGAAGCCGTGCATGAGTTTCCCGACTTGGTAAAGAAATATCTGGGAACAGTGGTTACCGATTCAGACAACTTTTTTGCAGCCTTGAATTCAGCGGTTTTTACCGATGGTTCATTTGTATATATTCCTAAAGGAGTTCGCTGCCCGATGGAGTTATCAACTTACTTCCGAATCAATGCAATGAATACCGGGCAATTTGAGAGAACCCTGATTGTTGCTGATGATGACAGCTATGTAAGTTATCTGGAAGGATGTACAGCACCTCAGCGAGATGAAAATCAGCTTCATGCTGCCATTGTGGAGATTGTAGCCAATGAGCGTGCTGAAGTAAAATATTCAACAGTACAAAACTGGTATCCCGGCGATAAAGAAGGTAAAGGAGGTATTTATAACTTTGTTACCAAAAGAGCCATTTGCAAAGGCGATTACTCAAAAGTTTCATGGACTCAGGTTGAAACAGGATCGGCCATTACATGGAAGTATCCAAGCTGTATCTTACAGGGAGACCATTCTGTTGGTGAGTTTTATTCAGTTGCTGTTACCAATAATTATCAGCAAGCCGATACCGGAACCAAAATGATTCACCTTGGTAAAAACACCCGAAGTCTGATTGTATCTAAAGGTGTTTCGGCAGGTAAAAGTCAAAACTCATATCGTGGCTTGGTAAAAGTTTCAAAAAGAGCAGATAACGCAAGAAACTTCAGTCAGTGTGATTCATTGTTATTAGGTGACAGGTGTGGCGCACATACCTTCCCTTACCTGGAAATCGCAAATAACTCAGCCAAAGTGGAACACGAAGCCACCACATCAAAAATTGGTGAAGACCAGATATTTTATTGCAACCAAAGAGGATTAAGCACCGAAGATGCTGTTGGGCTGATAGTTAATGGTTACGTTAAGGAAGTAATCAACCAGTTACCAATGGAGTTTGCCGTTGAGGCACAAAAACTTCTTCAGATAAGCCTGGAAGGAAGTGTAGGATAACCCAAAATAATTAATCAAAATAGCAACTTATACAGTTTCAACATATGTTAGTCATAAAAGATTTACACGCCAAGATAGAAGATAAAGAAATACTGAGAGGTATTAATCTGGAAGTTAAGCCAGGTGAAGTTCATGCCATTATGGGACCTAACGGTGCCGGGAAAAGTACCCTATCATCAGTATTGGCAGGTAACGAGAAATTTGAAGTTAGTGAAGGAAGTGTTTCATTCAATGATAAAGAATTACTGGAGTTATCTCCTGAAGACAGAGCTCGTGAAGGTTTATTCTTAAGTTTCCAGTATCCAATTGAGATACCTGGGGTTAGTATGGTTAACTTTATGCGTACTGCTGTTAACGAGCACAGAAAATACAGAGGCGAAGATCCGATTTCAGCCAGCGAGTTTTTGAAGCTAATGCGTGACAAAAAGAAATTGGTTGAAATTGATTCAAACCTTACCAACCGTTCAGTGAACGAAGGTTTCTCCGGTGGTGAAAAGAAAAAGAATGAAATTTTCCAGATGGCAATGCTTGAACCTAAATTGGCAATCCTGGATGAGACTGACTCAGGTTTGGATATTGATGCTTTGCGTGTTGTGGCCAATGGAGTTAATAAGTTAAAATCACCAGAAAGATCCACTATCGTCATTACACACTATCAGCGTTTATTAGATTACATCGTACCCGACTATGTGCATGTATTGTATAAAGGTCGCATCGTAAAGTCAGCCGGTAAAGAGCTAGCGCTGGAACTGGAAGAAAAAGGTTACGACTGGATTAAGAAAGAATTTGAAGATTAATTAGTAAGGAGTACAGAGCAAAAGGTAGTTTGAACTGGAACCTTTTAAAGTTTATAATCTTGATACTTTGTACTTGATACTCACTACTAAATTATTTTAATATGAATGTAGCTTGCCGAATAGTAAATCTGCAAGAAGAATATATAAAACTCTTCAACGATCAAAAGTCATTGTTGCAAAGTGGTGCACCAAAAAAAATGAACTCTTTGCGTGATGATGCTTTAAAAATCTTTGAAGAAAAAGGTATTCCTTCCAATAAAGTTGAGGCCTATAAATACACTAATCTTCAACCCTATTTCAAAGGAAGTTTGAATGTAGCATTCACCAATGATGCTGCTCATAACGATATTACACAGCATTTTCATTGCGAAGTACCCCAGCTGAATACATACAATGTATTTTTAGTAAACGGATGGTTTTCGGCTAAAGACAGTGACCTGAATCTTCCGGATGGTGTTATTGTTTGCAGTATGCAGGAAGCCGAACAAAAAGCACCCGACGTTTTTGAAAAATATTATGGAGAAACAGCTCCGATGAAAGAGGACAGCCTGGTTGCAATGAATACTGCTTTTGCTCAGGACGGTGCCTTTATTTATGTACCAAAAGGAGTTGTGCTTGATAAACCAATTCAGTTGGTTAATATAATGACCGGTGATGAAGATCGATTGGCATTTCAACGCAACCTGATTGTAGTTGACGAAAATGCTCAATTAAAGGTAATGCTTTGCGATCACACCATGTCGTCACAAAGATTTGTGATCAATACCGTTACTGAAGTTTTTGCAAAAGAAAACAGTGTTTTTGATGTTTACAACGTGCAAAACCAACACAACCTTACCACACAGGTTCAGGGTATTTATGTACATCAAAAGAAAAATTCCAACATATTAACCAATAATCTGACGCTTCATGCAGGCATTGCCCGTAACAACGTTAATGTTACCATGGACGATGACCATTGCGAAAGTCATGTTTACGGATTGTACCTGAGTGATAAAAACCAGCACGTCGATAATTCAACCTTTATCAATCATGCCAAGCCTGATTGCCAGAGCTTCGAGCTATTTAAAGGTGTGATGGATGATTCGGCTACGGGTGCATTCTCAGGAAGAGTTTATGTTGCTCAGGATGCTCAAAGAACCAATGCGTATCAAAGCAACAACAATCTGTTGTTAACCGACAATGCAAAAATTAACAGTAAGCCTCAATTGGAGATTTATGCCGATGACGTTAAATGTAGTCACGGTGCTACTGTTGGACAGTTGGATGACGAAGCTATGTTTTACCTTCGTGCACGTGGTATTAACAAGGAAGAAGGTCGCATCTTATTAATGTTTGCATTTGCTTACGAGGTTATTGAGAAAATTCGGGTTGAACCTTTAAAAGAACAAATCAGAGGGTTGGTTGAAAAACGTTTCAGAGGCGAATTTGACAAATGCGATTCTTGCGTAGTTTGCGGACAGCCAGGCTCCAATGCCAGCTGTTTGTAGCAACTCATTTATAATATAGCGGGGCAAAAGTAAATACCAGACTTTACTTTCCCCGTTTTCTTTTTTAACAGACAAAAATGAGCATAGACATTCAAAAAATACGAAAAGACTTCCCTATTCTGGATCAAACCGTTTATGGAAAACCGTTGGCATACTTTGATAATGCTGCAACAGCACACAAACCGCTTCAGGTTATTAATGCCATTGATGAAGTCTATACAAAATACAATAGCAACATTCACCGAGGAGTGCATCATTTAAGTAATGTATGTACTCAGGCCTTTGAAGATGCCCGTATTAAAGTGCAACATTTTTTGAATGCCCCCAATGCTCACGAAGTAATATTTACCCGCGGAACAACAGAGGCAATTAATCTGATTGCATCCTCGTTTGGTGAAACCTTTTTAAATAAAGGGGATGAAATTATTGTTTCTCAACTGGAGCATCACAGTAATATTGTTCCTTGGCAATTACTGGAAAAACGTAAAGGAATAGTTCTTAAAGTGATTCCTATCAATGACGCCGGAGAATTAATGCTTGACGCTCTGGAAGAGTTGATGAGTGATAAAACCAAACTAATATCGGTTGCTCATATTTCCAATGCCTTAGGCACCATCAATCCGATCAAAACCATCATTGACAAAGCCCATGCACGTAATATTCCGGTTATGATTGACGGAGCCCAGGCTGTGCAACATGTAAAAGTGGATGTTCAGGCTTTGGATTGCGATTTCTATGTTTTCAGCGGTCATAAAATTTATGGTCCAACTGGAATTGGTGCTTTGTATGGTAAAGAAAAATGGCTGAACCAAATGGAACCCTATCAGGGAGGTGGTGAAATGATTCAAACCGTTTCGTTTGAAGGAACAACCTTTAACGAATTACCATTTAAGTTTGAAGCCGGCACACCTGATTACAGTGGTGCAGTAGGATTAGCAGCTGCCATTGACTATGTGAATGAGATTGGTTTGGAAAATATTGCTGCCTATGAACATGAACTACATGATTATGCTCTGGAGAAGTTAGCTGCTATTCCTAATATGAGATTTTTTGGAACAGCTAAAGAAAAAGCAAGTGTAATTTCCTTTATGGTTGGTAATATTCATCCTTTTGATATGGGTACCTTGCTTGATAAAATGGGCATTGCAGTAAGAACCGGTCATCATTGTGCGCAGCCACTGATGCAACGGTATAATATCCCGGGTACAGTTCGCGCATCTTTTGCCGTTTACAATACCAAAGAGGAAATAGACCGATTAATTGAAGGCGTCATCAAGGTGAGTCAACTTTTTGGTTGATTCGTTGAAAAATACCAACTTTGCCAGATGTTAAGAAATTGCTCTGTTGAGCAAACAGATCCACACAAAAAGTAAGACAATGACCATTAACGAGATACAGGAAGAGATTGTTGAAGAGTTTTCAGTATTTGATGACTGGATGGATAAATATTCGTATCTGATTGAAATCGGTAACGACCTTGACGGTTTTCAGGAAGAGAACCGTTTGGATAACAACCTGATTGAAGGATGCCAGTCTAAAGTGTGGTTACATGCCGAACTAACAGACGGAAAGATATTTTATACTGCAGACAGCGATGCGATTATTGTAAAAGGCATCGTTGCTTTACTTGTAAAAGTAATGAGTGGTCGTACTCCGGATGAAATTCTGGAAAGCGAATTGACTTTTGTTGAAAAAATAGGTTTGAAAGAGCATCTTTCACCTACCCGCTCAAATGGTTTGGTTGCTATGATTAAACAAATACGTTTATATGCATTGGCTTTTAAAGCTAAACAAGCCTAAACCAATAAGCTTTACGACTGTTTAATGAGAAAGGATAGACATGGGAACTGAATTTTTACAATTAGAAAGCCAAATAATCGAAGTATTAAAAAACGTCTTCGATCCTGAAATACCTGTAAACATTTACGATTTAGGTTTGATTTACGAGATTGATGTTGACGAAGAAGGCAAAGCCCGAATCGTTATGACATTGACTTCACCCAACTGTCCGGTAGCTGAATCAATGCCGGAAGAAGTGCATGATAAGGTATCGGCTATTGAAGGTATCTCACATGTAGATCTGAACCTTACTTTTGATCCACCCTGGACCAAAGACATGCTTTCGGAAGAGGCTCTTCTTGAACTTGGTTTACTTTAAAAATGAACGAAATACATTTTGATTTAATACGTCGCTATCCCCGCAATATGTTCCGTATTGTCATGGGAGTTTTATTGCTAGGCTCGGTCGCTTATTTTCTCATTAAGCAGGTTGAGTTTTTTACCTTAACACACCTTCTTATTTTCACTTTAGGCGGTCTTTACTACTTATTGATGGGATTAGGCATTAATCCATTAACAGTTTGGGGAAAGGCATACATCAGTGTTAACTCAAACACCGTTGCTGTAAAACCAACGATATTTGCAAAAGCCAATTCATTTGAATGGTCAAATATTAAAGAGGTTCAGATAAAAGTGATGGACATCCGCTTTTTATTCAATCAGGGCGAACCTTATGAATTAGAATTCGGAAAGCTGGATGATGAAGAACGAGTTAAGGAGTTGAAACATACAATTATTGCCATAAGTAAAAAAAAAGGTATTAAATTGGGGTAAATCTACACCACCAATGCATAAAACTCTTTCGTCTAAACAACTTATCATAAACGAAGCTCTTCGCTTAGGTTTTTCTGATATTGGTTTTTCTACCGTAGAACATCTTGCCGAAAACGAAATTCATTTGAAAGAATGGCTCGACAATGGTTTTCATGCCGGGATGAGTTACATGGAAAACCATTTTGAAAAAAGGATTAATCCGGCCTTGTTGGTTGAAGGATCCACAACAGTTGTATCGGTCCTGCTTAATTATAAACCTAAGTTAGAACAATCAGATCCTGAAGCTCCTAAACTAGCTCGCTATGCATATGGCAAGGACTATCACTTTGTGATAAAAGACAAGCTTCAGTTGCTTTTCGATTATATCAAATCAGATATTTATCCAGATCTGGAAGGGCGCATGTTTACTGACTCTGCTCCTGTTCTGGATCGTGCATGGGCGGTAAATTCCGGATTAGGCTGGATTGGAAAGAATACGAATCTGATTCATAAAAAACTAGGTAGTTTCGTTCTGATTGGTGAACTGATCATCAACATGGAGATTGAGCCTGACACCCCTATTAAGGAGGCTTGCGGAGGCTGTACCCGCTGTATTGATGCCTGCCCTACTAAAGCATTGATAGGTCCCTATCAGTTGGATTCAAACAAGTGTATCTCCTATCTTACTATTGAACATCGCGAAGAAATACCTGAAGAATTCAAAGGGAAATTTGAGAATTGGGCCTTCGGATGTGATATTTGCCAGGAAGCCTGTCCCTGGAACTGGAAAGCACGTCCCACATCAGAAAATGAATTTCAACCTCATCCAGATTTACTGCAAATGACCAATGACCAATGGCATAACCTTGATGAAGATCGCTTTACCGAACTCTTTCGAAAATCGGCAGTAAAGCGAACCAAATACAAAGGACTAAAGAGGAATCTTGACTTTTTAAAAAAGAAATAGCGGACTGGCTGAAAACCTAATCCGCTAAATATTATGCTTAAACAACAGGATGTACCTGCAATATCTTCATACTAATTTACAGCAGCTTTCTCTAATACTTTCACTGTGTCAATTGCAATTACCTGCTCTTCGTTGGTTGGAACCACCATTACTTTTAATTTAGATTCAGGAGTACTTAATACCTGTAGCATTCCTCTCACACCATCGTTTGCATTTTTATCAAAAGTAAAACCTAAAAATTCCAAACCAGTGCAGATCTCTTCCCTCGACTCTGGTCCATTCTCGCCAACTCCGCCGGTAAAGATCAATAAATCAACCCCTCCCATTTCACCAGCAAAGGCTCCAATATAACGTTTAACCCTCATATGATACATGTCTAAAGCCAAAGTTGCCCTTGGGTTCTTCTTTTTCCATGATTCTTCTTCAATATCACGCATATCTGATGAAATTCCTGAAATACCCAGCATTCCACTCTTTCTGTTTAACAGCTCATTGGCTCCTTTCATATCAAGGTTTTCTTTTTCCATCAGAAACAACAAAGCGCCCACATCAAGATTACCTACGCGGGTTCCCATAATTAATCCTTCAACAGGAGTAAAACCCATTGAAGTATCAAACGATTTACCATTTTTGATAGCAGCTATAGAGGCTCCGTTTCCTAAATGACAGGTCACAATATTTATTTTATCCATTTCAAGCCCTAAATGCTCACACGCTTTCTCTGCCACATATTTATGACTGGTGCCATGAAAACCATATCGGCGTAATTTATGCTTGGTATAATATTCATAAGGAATGGCATAAAGAAAATTCTCTGGTGGCATGCTTTGATGAAAAGAAGTATCGAAAACAGCTACCTGTGGTACTTTTGGCAGAAGTTTCTGCATGGCATCAATACCCGCAATATGTGCAGGGTTATGAAGTGGAGCCAACTCACTTAGTTTATTAATCCTCTGCTTAACAACATCATCAATTAATACACTTTTACTAAAATACTCTCCACCATGAGCCACACGATGTCCGATTGCCTGAATATCCAAAACATCTTCAATTACTCCATATGCCCGGTTAACCAATGAATCCATAATCAGGGTTATACCTGCTTCATGATCCGGAATTTGATTAGTGAATTTATATTTCTTAAACTCTCCGTCTATAAGTGGCTTATGTGTTGAAGAACCTTTTTTTTGCCCAATGCGCTCAACAGCTCCAATGGCCATTACCACCGGATCATCAATATTTTTCATATCTATCAATTGATACTTAATTGATGAACTACCACAATTTAAAACCAATACAATCATAAAACTACGCTGCTTTTAAGGATATTTTAACTTTTTTACATTTAATTAACTCCAATGATACATTAAAAAAATGACATACTAGCAAATAATTTACAAACGATTACGTGATATAAATCAATTACTTTCGTCAGGATGTTCATATATAAAATAAGGCCACCTTCCATTCCGGAAAGGCAGCCTTATTGCAATTACAACAACCTTTTTTTTATTTAATTATCATCTTTTTTGTTAGTACTTCGCCACTGGCTTTTAATGAATAGAAATACAGACCACTACTTAAACCATCTACTGATATATTTAACTCATGATTACCTGCACTTTGATATCCATCTTTAATTGCTTTTACTATTCCCCCTGTTGAGTTATAGATAGTGAGAACCACATCGGCAGATTCTTCTAATTGGTATGCAATAATTGTATTACCAGAAGCTGGATTTGGAACATTTTGCTTTAATGTAAGACTGCCTTTTTCTTTAACAGTAACACCTGTTGAGGGATCGTCTGCAATTAAAGCAGGAATAGGATCCCAATCGTCACCTCCTTTGGTAAAATTAAAGGTAGTAATATCAGAATCATCCAATAAAACAGGCGTAGTTAAAACAGTTGACCAGGTTGCTCTACTACCGGAATTATCTTCTCCTGACGCTTCAATTGTTCCATACTCATACATATAAGTCGACTCGCCACCCAAAGTACTGTTCCATCCAACAGGTACTATTAACGACTGACCAGTGAATGATGGATTTGTTGTAGCATTGATGGTAGTATTATAGAAAACAACTTCACTGGTTGTTGGCGCCCATGGACGTCCAAAATAACCGGGTTTAGATTCATTGGCTGAAGCTGTTTCTGTACTTAAATCAGCTGATTTAACAGTACACTCATACATCAGATAACCTCTTCCACTTGTCTGCTGTGCAGCTGTAATATAAGCCACATCATTACTATCATCACTGGTATTTAAAACCAGATTCGACTTATAAAAGACTGCAATCATTCCACCAAAAATATAATCGGTTGCTCCCATCATATCACCTTTGTAAACAACTACTCTGGCATCTTTCGAACCATAGAATGAATCCTGACGACCAATTACTCTACAGCCTACCATTACAGTTTTATCACCACCGGATGTAATAGCAATAGCAGCTGCCCGTTCAACAAATGACTTGTTCTGAACATCTGTACTACCCACCTGAGTTGGTCGTGTACCTTTTCCTCCAACTGTCCATTCCACAACAACATCTTCAGATTCTTTTAGAGAGATGTATTGATTGTAAGAATTTTCGAAAATGATATTTTTTGCAGTAAAATTACTGGCATTAACAACAACTGTTGCATTCCAGTAAGAACCATTTGTTGTGCCTGAACCGGCATTCTCATAAGATAAATACCCATTCTCTTTATTAACTCTTAGCACATCAGCATTCCATTTCTGATCGGAACCCATACTATAATAGTTGTATCCATGACCATAATAAGAAGTGATACGAACAGCATTGACATCAATATCAACACCTTTATTCATTAGGGCAATGCTTGGAGTAGCTGAAGCGTTCTCCAAAGAAATATTAGGTTGATTAATCACCAACATCTCTTCATAATTACCCGGATCTATCATCACTGTTACCTTTTGATCGGCAGTGCGATTCATTTTGGTGATATAATCCAAAGCTCCGTTTATTGTTTGAAAATCTTTATCGACACCAACTGTTATCACATCAGTATAATCAACAACCTCAACAACAGCAATAGATGTAAGGTAAGTAGTTGTGATGGTTGCAGTCGATCCAATAGTGATAGTTACAAAACCATCTTCAGTTCCTTCATATAAATATTCAGCAGTTTCAATAATACTGGTACTTTTGCTTTCGGTTGAATATACTGTACCTTCAATATCAAACTGAGCTGTATAATAATAAGAAACAAGCACCTTATTACCTGGTGATACAGGAACACTGATCACAGCTCCATCTTTTCCTAATAGATGACTTTTTTCTGCCTGATTAGAAATTGTGCCTGTTCCACTAAATAACAATCCGAAGTATGAGGTAGCACCACTTGCAATAGCTTTCTCATTAAAATCCCACATTGTTACCTGTTCAAAAGAAAGTGTTTTATCAGCCACTGCCCCAGCAACCGTTAAATTGGAAGTTAGTGATAATTTTACCGCATAATCATCAATTCCATCTGCACTAATTTGATAGGTTCCATCTCGTAACTGAATGGTTTCTCCGGCAGCAAATGAATACGAATAACCTACCTCATACAGATTGGTAAATGTTAAACCTAATACAGAAACGGCTTCACTGGACAATCCTTCTGTTGTAATGATAATATCATAAACAGGTTTTGCTGTGAAAGTAATATCTGATGTTCCGTCTTCGGTAACTGTAATAGTACTAGATCCAATAATGTAATCATTTACACCATTTGCAGTAATGGTATATTCGCAGGCTGGTTCCAGAATAACTGAATAAGTTGCATTGTTTACATCAATAGACACTTCAGGCACATACACTTTGTTTTGAGCCGGATCTGGGGTATAAACCAATTCAAGATTAGCAATCTTATCTCCCAAACCAGTAATAGTACCAGTCACAGTATTTAAAGCAATTTGTTCAACAACCATATCAACTGTTGCAGCACTTGTAACGTCAATCGACTGAGCACTTGTAATGATATAACCATTGGCATCAGATAGCGAAAGGTTGTAGGTGTGACCTGCAGGTAAATCAACAGAATATGACTGGGCGTCAACAATAGCTGTCCATGCTTTACCTGTTACCGAGTTAGTAAATACAATTCCATAACCATTAGGAATACTTGCAGCACTTGTTTCATCAACTGAACCAGAAATGGTTACAAAATCAGCATTTTTACGGTACACACGAAATACACTTAATTTATCTGTTTCATCATATAAACGATAAACACCTGCCTGTCCTGCAATAAAATTGTATTCGGCTGCAGCATTTGTTAATGATTGCTGATCTTTTTGAATGGTAACATCCTCTTCAGTTACAAATGTAAGAGTACCTGTGCCGTTTTGAGATAAAGCCACCACAGTTATTTCATCATCCTCGGCAAGTTCAATCGTAAAATAACGGGTTATAGGAAGACCATTGGCATCCAACGAAACTGTACCATTAGCATAAACACGACCTGTATAAACATCACTGCTTACATTTGAATCGTAACGTGTTAGATTCACATTACTGGTACGTAAACGATCAGATGTTTCATTTCCTTCCCACGATAATACATCTGCTGTAAAATCAGGTAGCGTTAACCCTGCAGTTCCGGCAGCAACGCCATCATACCATGCGTTAATAGCATCAACATCCAAAACGTTTGTATAAGTATCGGTACTTAGTTGCTCAGCACCAAAATCCCAAACCTGTGTCATCCCATTCAAACCAGGTAAAGCATCTTCATTGGTGATAGTTAAATAATGAATATAAACTGATCCGCCAGCTGTTAAAGTTCCGGTAATAGTCTGAGCCGATCCATTAAAAACATAAGTACTAAGATCCCCGTCAGTTGCTCCTGCCACATTTTTTAAACTTGCTGAAATTGTAGCTAAAGTTGTTCCGGACTGATCTTTCAATTCGAGGGTTGCACCTTCGGCACTATATACACAAATACTAAATGAAATAGTTGCCTTATTGGCAACCTGCATACTAAATACATTTTGATCTTTAAACTGACCTCCATGCGTCCCATCGTTAAACTTAAAAGCACTACCTGTACCTTTATCAATAGTTAAGGCTCCATCACTTGATGACACATTATCTAATGATGTTCCGTCTGTTGGCAAAATACTACCATCTCTAAAGTCATAAGTAGTAGTACCCATTATTTGACCATAGCTTGAGTAAGCTATAAATGCCATTAATAGAAGTAAAAATGTTTTTTTCATTGTATGGATTTAATTAAACTTGATTTTTCAAATCCTAACTTATTACATCTTTACTATCATTATATAAATGTAGGTTGCATAGATTTCAATGCAAGTTGCATGGATGATTTACCCACACTAATAAGAAGAAGTAACGACTAAGAAATTACTCTTTTATCAAAATATCTTATTTCACCTGAGATGGTGAATAGCCATACTTATTTTTAAATACGGTACTAAAAGAGGCAGGACTCTTGAAACCGGTGCGGTAAGCAGTATCACTCACTGTCAGACCGTCTTCCTGTAATAAACGAATTGCTTCTGCAAGTCGTAAGTTATAAATGTACTCGGTTGGAGTCTGATTTAAAATAGCTTTTATTTTACGATTCAACTGTGTTCGGCTAAAACCTACATCACCAGCCAACTGTTCAACACCATAGTCAGGCTCTGAAAGATTAGACATCATGGCTGCTTTTAACTTCTTAACAAATACCTGATCATATTTTGACAATCCTGAATTATGAGACGGAATCACACCATTTATTAATGATTGTTGAATATTCTTACGAAGCTGCAACAAGCCCTTTATTCTAATCTCCAGATAATCGAGACTAAAAGGCTTTGGAATATATTCATCTGCTCCATGTTTCATACCCATTATCTTTGAATCCTGATCACTTTCGCTGGTAAGCATTATAACTGGAACATGACATGTAGCCGGCATTTGTTTTAATTGAGAACATAGTTCAAAGCCATCGAGTACAGGCATAACAACATCGGTAATTATTAAATCCGGAATATTCTCAACTGCTGAATCAAGTCCTTCCTGACCATTTGTAGCAGTCAGGATTTGATATTTTCCTGACAGATTCTCTTTTAAAAATGAAAGTAAATCTTCATTATCGTCAACTATTAGAACAGATGCTCCTGTTGAACTGCTCATATCAGATTCTTCAGAGCTATTACTTTCCTTATAAGTGGAAGTTACCGGGTGCCCAACAATCGGTTTTGCTTTTACAGTATTATGACCATCAACCAACATTGGAATATAAAACGAAAAGGTACTACCAACACCTAATTTACTTTCACAATGAATAAATCCATCGTGCAACTCTATCAAGGCTTTTGCAAGGCTAAGACCAATACCGGCTCCCAATCCTTTACTGTTACTTTGATAAAACCTTGAGAAGATCTGCCTAACCTCATCTTCTGTCATTCCTGATCCATTATCTGAAATGCTGACACTAATATAGTTGTTACTTAAGTTTCGTTTTGAAAAGCCTGTTGATATAATATGCTCATCCAATTCATCTGAGCTAATCGTCTTTATTAATATATGAATACTGCCACCCTCACGAGAATACTTTACACTATTCATCAGAAGGTTGTTCAGAACCTTTATGATTTTATCTTCATCGAAAAGTATATCTCCCTGATCAACTTCAGAAGTATAGCTCAACACAATCCGCTTACTTTGAACAAGCTCCTGAAATTCCTGAATAGTAATGAGTACCGTATCTTCTATATTACCATATTTAGGTCTATAATCCCCTGTTGATGACTGAACCTTCCTATAAAGTAATAATTCACCAATCAAATTTTGTAGATGATGCATCTGCTTTGTAATAACATCAGCATATCTTTGCGTTTCTATATTCTGAGACATCTTTGCCAATAGCTTTTCCAGCGGTGCCAGAATTAATGTCAATGGCGTTTGAAATTCGTGAATAACATTTGTAAAAAACTGGATTTTAGCAGTTTCAAGATCAATCGTTCGTTGCAACTCTTCCTTCGTCTGTTTCACCTGTCTTTTTAACTTAATCTGAGCACCTATTATTCGTATCGAAATAAAAACTACAACACCAAAAAACAAAGCATAAAGCAAATAGGCCCAAACCGTTGCATAGTAAGGTTTGTGGATTATTACATTAATTACAACAGGTGTCTCGCTCCAATCATTCTGATAATTTGTAGCTTCCACAATAAATTGATATTCACCAGGATTCAGATTGGTATAATGAGCAACTGTATATTCAGTTGGTCCTTGCCATTCTTCATCGAATCCTAACAATTTATATCGATATTTATTTCGGGATGCAATTGCATAATCCAACAGTGCAAAATTGAATGTCAATTGATTTTGCAGGTAGTTCAATTCTAAAGAATGATTACCGGATAGATTGCGATTCACTTCCTCCCCACCAGCCATTACGGAAGTCACCATCAAAGGAGATTCTTTCGAAATCTTTTTTATTCTATCAGGATAAAAACAAATTAATCCATCATAATAACCTAATGCCAATTGCCCGTTTCTTAATTTTAAAGCAGACCGGGGTTCAAAAACTGATGTTGGTAAACCATATTCCTGATTAAAATTCTCAACCGAAAAATCCAGAATATTAAACTTGACAAGGCCCATATCAGTCCCCAACCAAATATTATTATTGTTATCGGGAAGAATATTATAAATGGCATTGGAAGCCATCCCATTCTGTTTTAAAAAAACCATCACTGTATCGTTCTTCAAATCCAGGCAATTTAATCCCTGCGATCGGGTTCCAATCCAAATCCGCTGACGAACATCTTCATAAAAAGCTCTGATACTATTATCGCTTAGTGGAAGATCAGAGTTGGTTGAGTAATGAATTAAACTGTCCTTTTCCGGCAGGTATCGATACAGTCCATCAAACATAGTTCCTAACCAAAGTGATCCGTCTTTTGTAGTTTGGATAATTCCAGCTTGCACTTCGGAATTGAAAAAACCATCGTGCTTTACAGAGTGGAAACGTACCAATTGTTTTACCTTTTCATCATAAATAAAAAGTCCTTTGGAAGTTGCCACCCAAACATTACCAGCTGCATCGCCTCCAAAAGTCCAAACAGATTTAACCGGATGAAATTCCAGACTGCTGAATTTCGTATCTGTAATCAACACACCTGTTTCAGATCCAATCCATAGGCGTTTCTTATTATCGAAATATAGGGCTTCTATCCTTCTAACCTGATCAAAAGGCATATTACCCGGATGAACAAACTTAGGTACTTTCGAACCTTTTGAAATTTTAAATAAACCTTCGGTCCGTGTCCCCAACCATAAGGCACTGTCTCCATCTTCACAAATTGACATCACAAAAAGATTCTTTTCAGGATGTGTTATAGATACTCCCTCGAACAACTGTAAACGCTGATCATATATAAATAAACCATCGTATTTGGAAGCAACCCAAACATTATGATTGCGATCTTCAATCATATCCGTGATTGTTCCGGTTTTTAATCCGTTAACTTTGATTGTGCCTGTAAACTGATACTGATCATCCAGATCCTTTTCATCAACACAAACTAGGCCATATTGCATGGTTGCCACCCACCATCGATCATTAGAATCAATAAAAAGCTTGCGGATACCAACTTTACCATCATTATATAAATTCTTTTGATGAATTTGAACCTGATGAATCAATCCCGACTCATTTTCAAGCACAAAAACTCCTTTGGATGAGCCTAAAACGATAAAGCCTGACCTGATATCAAGGGAAATAATATCGAGATGTGAAGTTGATTTTATACGTTTTACATTTCCTTCTTTTTGAATAAATAATCCTTGAGTAGACCCGATGAGAACCTCATCATTATTTATCTTCAAGCATCTGACCCTAACAGAACCGTTCCCCGGCAATTTCAATTTAGATGGAATTGTAACGGAATCAGACATCATGTAGTAACCACTGTTTGTTCCAATCAACATGTCTCCAGCCTGATTCTCCATCAAAGCATTTACTTTTTCATTGTTTTCTGTCAGAAAATGTTGAATGAATTCTCCCGAAGAATCAAACAAATCTAATCCTCCAGTTGTACCAACCCAAAGTCTGCCTTTTTTATCCTCGGTAACAACATTAACAAAATTATTGGTGAGTGGCCTTTCAGAATTATTCTGATGAGCAAAATGAAGAATATTAACTCCATCGTACCGATACAAACCCGAAGCTTCAATACCAAACCATATATATCCAAAACTATCTTCGTAAAGACAGCTTACGATGGAACCAGGTAATCCTTTTTCAGAGAATAACTGTTGCAGCTTAATCTCTCTGTTACTTGCAAGGCTAGAGAAACCAAGCAGTATAAAAAACAACCAGGTAATAAATCGTTGAAAAAAAAGATACATATCAAATAAAAGTAATCGTTTGAAGTTACCTAATATTAAGAAGAAATGCACTAAAAATAATTCTAAACAAACAACACAATCCAATCATAACCATCTATATATGTATCAATTAGATAACGCAACATTAAAACTAGCTGAACATTTGACTACCCATAAACATCTATTCAGCCCCTTAATACAATCTTCAAAATCAAATTGATATTTCTGATTTTATTAACTTGCCAATACTGCAAATCACAACTCAAATTCAATGAAAAAGGCCATTCTGTTATTAATGATAATGACTTTTGGATTTCTTATCCAAACAATTTCTCAGAATCAAAATTCATCTGTCTGGACATCTGATCTTGGCAATGGCAAATATAAAAATCCAATTATTTATGCTGATTATTCCGATCCTGATGTAATCAGGGTGGGCGACGATTATTATATGACCAGCTCAAGCTTCAGCAACTTCCCCGGTTTACCAATACTTCATTCAAAAGATTTGGTTAACTGGAAACTTATTGCACATGCAGCTATTCAATACCCTGACGATTCATTTAACAAGCCACAACATGGCAATGCCATTTGGGCTCCAAGCATCCGTTATCACAACAATGAATTCTATATCTATTTTGGAGATCCGGATAGGGGAGTATTTATGACCAAGGCAAAAAAGGCAGAAGGGCCATGGGAACCTCTTCGCCTCATAAAAAAAGTAACCGGTTGGATTGACTGTTGTCCTTTATGGGATGATGATGGAAAAACGTATTTGGTTCACGCCTTTGCTAACAGCCGTAGTGGCATTAAAAGTCTTCTGGCGGTATGTCCCATGAACGAAGAAGGTACCGAGGTATTGGAGACAAGCACTATTGTTTTTAATGGACAAAAAGATTACCCAACTATTGAAGGTCCCAAATTCTATAAGAGAAACGGATATTACTACATTTTTGCACCGGCAGGTGGAGTAAAACCTGGTTGGCAAACAGTTCTGCGATCAAAAAATGTTTACGGCCCTTACGAGGATAAAATTGTTTTAGAACAAGGAAGTACAAACATTAACGGACCTCATCAGGGTGGTTGGGTTACAACACAAACCGGCGAAGACTGGTTCATACATTTTCAAGATCGATATGCTTACGGCAGAGTGGTACATCTCAATCCGATGAAATGGGAAAATGACTGGCCACAAATGGGGGTTGATTACGATGCAAATGGAATAGGTGAGCCTGTAACAGAATATACCAAACCGAATATTGGTGCCTCTTATCCGTTAATGACACCTCAAACCAGCGACACCTTTGAATCAACACAATTAGGCTTGCAATGGCAATGGAACAGTAATTTCAATAGCAACTGGTATAGTCTGACAGAAAATCCAGGATGGCTCCGATTGTTTCCTGAAGAAGTCTCAGAGACAATGAATTTATGGGATATTGGCAGATTGTTATTACAGAAAACACCAGCGCCCAAATTCTCCGCATCAACCCAATTAAAATTTATAGCCAACAATGTAAAAGAGAAAGCAGGACTCGTAGTTTTTGGCATGGATTACTCTTATATCGCACTTGAAAAAACTACCGATGGATATCAAATAACACAAACCAAATGCTTTGACGCCAACAAAGGTAAATCCGAAACCCTGGTTGAAGCCGTTCCATTTAAAAGCAATTCGGTTTATTTAAAAGTTGAAGTTCATCCTGAAGACCCATCTTCTATTATTCCTGTAGTAATTTGCAAATTCAGTTATAGCAGTGATGGTAAAAAATTCATACCCTTTGGAGAACCATTTATTGCTAAAGAAGGTCGTTGGGTAGGTGCAAAAGTGGGCGTATTTTCAACATCACCCGATAACAACTCTTCCAACTATACCGATTTTGATTGGTTTAAAATAGAAAAATAAGATAACTAACTTAATTTAAACAATTTAAATTTTAATCTGTTGAACAGGCATAATTCATTTTTAGATCATCTAATAAAATTAAGAGTATGAAAAAGAATATGGGATCAGCAGATAAAATTGTAAGATTTATTATTGCTGCAGCAATTGCCGTTTTATATCTGACTAATGTAATTACAGGCACACTGGGAACAGTATTACTTATACTAGCTATTGTATTTTTACTAACCAGCCTGATAAGTTTTTGTCCTTTGTATTTACCATTCAGTATTAATACCCGACCAAAAGATAAATAATTTACCAATGTAATAATTCAACACAGGTCGCTTAAGTAGGCGACCTGTGTCTGTTTATATAGCTGATTTGGGACAAATGAACAAAAATATGTACCAAATCAACCAATTTCTCCATTTGATCTTTGAGGAAAGTATTATATTTTGCCCGTTCAAAATCATACTTTTTAAAGAAGAATTGACAAGATGAAATCTATATCATTAGTAACTTTATTTCTTACGATAACTGCTTTCACAGCAACATCATTCAGCCAAACACGCCAAACAATTGATTTTAAAAGCGATTGGAAGTTTCACAAGGGCGATGTTGAAAATGCCAATGAAACAAATTTTGATGATGCCCAATGGCAATCAGTTTCTGTACCTCACGATTGGGCAATTTATGGCCCATTCGATAAAGAAGTAGATAAACAAACTGTGAAAATTGTTCAGAACAACGAAAAAGTTGCTACCGAGAAAACCGGTCGTACCGGAGCATTACCTTTCATTGGTGTTGGATGGTATCGCAAAACTTTTACCCTCGATGTTCTGACATCCAATAAAAAAGTGTTGCTTGCATTTGACGGAGCCATGAGTAATTCCAAAGTATACGTAAATGGTGAATTAGTGGGAGGATGGCCCTTTGGTTATAATTACTTCTATTTCGACATAACTGACTACATTAAAAAAGACGAACAGAATACTTTGGCTGTGCGTCTTGAGAATTATCCCTTCTCTTCAAGATGGTATCCCGGAGCAGGATTATATCGAAAAGTTCAATTAATAGTAAAAGATGCAACCAGCTTTCAACATTGGGGACATTTTATAACCACACCATATATTTCTGATGATCTGGCCAAAGTAACTATCCAATCAAAGGTTAATGGTGAGAATGTCAGAATAGAAACTATTATCAAAGATGCTAAGGGCAATCAGGTTGCTACAAGCAAAACAGATGCCCGTTTTGGAGATGAATTGGAACAAAATATTCCTGTTAAAAAACCAAATCTTTGGAGTCCTGAGAATCCATATTTATACACAGCTGAACTTAATCTATTTGAAGGTGATGAATTAAAAGACAGCGAAACTATTCGTTTTGGTATCAGAAAAATTGAATATAGTCGCGAGAAAGGATTTTTGTTGAATGATGTACCTACCAAATTCAAAGGTGTTTGTCTGCATCACGATTTAGGGCCTATTGGAACAGCCATCAATAAATCGGCTCTTCGTCGCCAGTTAACGATACTTAAAGATTTAGGATGTAATGCCATTCGTTCATCTCACAATATGCCATCCATTGAACAACTTGAACTTTGCGATGAAATGGGATTCCTGTTTCTGGCTGAGAGCTTCGATGAGTGGAAAAAACCAAAAATCAAAAATGGCTACAACCTGTATTTTGATGAATGGGCTGAAAAAGACGTGGTAAATCTGGTTCATGCAACACGTAATCACCCATGCATTGTCATGTGGAGTTCAGGAAACGAAGTACCTGATCAATGGGGATCGGATGGAGTGAAACGTGCCAAGTGGTTGCAGGATATCTTCCACCGCGAAGATCCAACCCGCCCTGTTACCGTTGGTATGGACCAGGTAAAAGCTGTAATGGAATCAGGCTTCGGTGCCATCATGGATATTCCAGGATTGAATTATCGTGTTCACCTGTATGATGAAGCCTACAAACGCTTCCCGCAAGGTTTTATTCTTGGTTCCGAAACTGCTTCAACGGTTAGTTCGCGTGGTGTTTATAAATTTCCTGTAGTTAAAGGACCGGATAAAAAATACGACGATTACCAATCTTCCTCATATGATCTTGAATACTGTAACTGGTCAAATATACCTGAAGATGATTTTGTTCTGCAGGATGACAAAGACTGGGTATTAGGTGAATTTGTATGGACCGGCTTTGACTATCTGGGCGAACCAACACCTTACGATAATTATTGGCCGTCGCGCAGTTCATATTTTGGCATTTGTGACTTAGCCGGATTACCCAAAGACAGATATTATTTATATCGCAGTCGTTGGAACACCAATGAAACAACTTTACATATCCTTCCCCACTGGAACTGGGAAGGTCGCGAAGGCGAAATCACTCCAGTGTTTGTTTACACCAGTTACAAAAGTGCAGAACTATTTGTAAATGGGAAAAGTCAGGGCGTTCGTACAAAAAATGATTCAACCAAACTGGATCGATACCGTCTAATGTGGATGGATGTTAAGTATGAACCGGGGACCCTTAAAGTGGTTGCTTTTGATGATAATGGTAAAATAGCCGAAGAAAAAGAAATAAAAACGGCTGGCAAACCTTATCAGTTAGTTTTGGATGCTGACAAAAAGGTGCTTGCTGCCAATGGAGAGGACTTGAGTTATGTTACCGTATCGGTTGTTGATAAAGACGGTATACCTTGTCCGTTAGCACAAAACCAATTGAAGTTTAAAGTAAGTGGCGATGCAAGCTATCGCGCAGCTTGTAACGGTGATGCAACATCGTTGGAAATGTTCCATCAACCAACCATGAAACTATTTAATGGTAAACTGGTTGTTTTGGTTCAGTCGGGTGGTAATAAAGCAGGTAGCGCTAAACTAACTGTTAGTGGTAAAGGTTTAAAAAGCGCCAGCACACAAATTGAAATTAAATAAATGAACATCGCTGGAGTTGATGGATGCCGTTTCGGTTGGATCGTTGCTTATTATGCCAACGATAAATTCAACATCGAAATCTTTTCATCCATCAACCAGATGATGTAAAGCATACCTCCCATGGAGCGTATCTTAATTGATATGCCCATGGGTTTATCAACTCCAGGATTTCCCAGAACTATTGATGCTACTTTAAGAAAACAACTCCCAAAACGTGGATCCACTGTTTTTAATGTACCCTGTAAGGCTGCAGTTTATGAGAATGACTTTAATAAAGCCAAACAGTTGAATATTGAAACAGAAGGTAAAAGTTTGTCGATACAAACTCTCAACATCAAGTATAAAATTAAAGAGCTGGATGAATATCTGACACAAGACGAAACTGAAACGAAATTTATTGAAAGTCATCCCGAACTTTGTTTTAACAACCTTAATAAAGGTATTTTACTTTCTAAAAAATCAACACCACAAGGGCTAACTGAACGCCTTGAAATCCTTCAAAAATGGGATAGTAACATCATACCTGTCTATCAAAAAGCCTTTCAACAGTTCAAACGAAAAGATGTAAAGTCTGATGACATTGTGGATGCTCTATGTCTGTGACTGGTTAATAAGTTAGGATATGAAGACAAGCTGAGTTTTATAAGGGATGAAAATTCACACTCGGAAGATGGAGTATTGTATAGGATTGCTTATTATAGTATTTAGTCATAAGGCAGCAGGCAGAAGTTTGAAATAAAAGCGACTAGCTATTAGCCTTTAGCTACTAGCCTTTTCAAAGCATTTAGAAGTACATAAAGTTAATTGGTTGAATCAATATGTATGTAACTCTGCAATCTCAATCTCACCTTTGTTAATTACTTCCGACAACAGCCCTGTTAACTAATAAACAAATAGTATATTTATATCATCTATTGAACCAAGCATATAAAATCAGCACTATGAAAAAAATCTTGATCTTATTCGGGATTCTACTTTTATCTGGAATTTCCATTGCTCAAAACGTATTTCAGAATATCCCCAACAGAAAAACAACCACCCTTAATGGCAAATGGCATTATATTGTAGATGTTTATGAAAGTGGTTATTATAATTATCGATACGAACCCCGGGACCAGAAAGAACATCCTACCAACGAAGCCATTTTTCTGGATTTAAAACCCAACGACAGATCTGATTTACACGAATACGATTTCGACACCTCTCCCACTTTATATGTTCCGGGCGATTGGAATTCACAGGAAGAAAACCTGTTTTATTACGAAGGAACCGTTTGGTATCGTAAAACATTTGATTATAAAAAAGAAAATGCAACCAATCGAATATTTCTCAATTTCGGGGCGGTTAACTATCGTGCTGACATATATTTAAACGGCATAAAACTGGGCTTTCACGAAGGTGGATTTACACCATTTTATTTCGAAGTGACGAATCTTTTGAAAGAAAAAGACAACTCCCTTGTGGTGAAAGTTGATAACAAACGCAAAAAAGAAGCGGTTCCTACTTTAAATACCGACTGGTGGAATTATGGTGGTATTACCCGCGACGTTGATTTAATCGAAACTCAATCGACTTATATTGCTGATTATTCAATTCAGCTTCAAAAAGGGAATGCAGGTTTGATTGAAGGTTACATTAGTTTAAATGGCGATGACAAAGCCAATCAACAAGTAGCTATTTCAATACCGGAGTTGAAGATCAATCAAACCTTAACAACCAATAGCGAAGGAATAGTCTCTGTTGCGATAAAGGCAAAAAACATTAGTTACTGGTCACCTGAAAATCCAAAACTTTATACTATTAATTTAAAATATGGAAATCATACTTTGAATGATAAAATTGGTTTTAGAACAATTGAAGTAAAAGGCTCCGATATATTACTTAATAATAAAAGTGTTTACCTGAGAGGAATAAGTATTCATGAAGAAAATCCGTTAGGAGGCAGAAGAGCCTATTGTAAAGAAGATGCCGAATTACTTTTAGGATGGGCTAAAGAACTGGGTTGTAACTTTGTTAGACTGGCTCATTATCCACACAACGAACATATGCTACGTATGGCTGATGAAATGGGCATTCTGGTTTGGGAAGAAAATCCGGTTTACTGGACTATTCCATTTGAAAACCATGACACCTATTTATTAGCAGAAAAACAGTTAAAAGAAGTGATGATGCGCGATAAAAACAGGGCTTCGGTGATTATCTGGTCCATGGCAAATGAAACACCTCGAAGTGAAGTGCGATTGGAATTTCTGAGAAACCTGGCTGCCACAGCACGTAACTTGGATAACACCCGCCTTATAAGTGCTGCTTTGGAGAAAAACAGAGTAGAAGGAAAAGAAAACACATTGGGCATTGATGATCCTTTTATGGATTATGTCGATATCATCAGTTTTAACGAATATGTGGGTTGGTATGATGGATTACCCGAAAAATGTGAACGGGTGCAATGGGAAATTAATTATAACAAACCTGTATTTATCTCTGAGTACGGAGGTGGTGCTTTGCAAGGCCTTCATGGTGATAAGTTAGATCGTTGGTCGGAAGAATTCCAGGAAGACCTTTATATAAAAAACATTGCCATGCTTCGCCAGATTCCTCAGTTGAGGGGTATGTCACCGTGGATTCTGGCCGACTTCCGTTCCCCACGTCGTATGCGTCCCGTAATACAAGACGGCTGGAACCGCAAAGGATTAATATCTGAAAAAGGAACCAAGAAAAAAGCCTTCTTTGTTCTGCAGGAATATTATAAAGAAATGATGGATAAGTGGAGTAAGTAAAACTACATTTATCAATGTTAACCATAGATTATTAAGGTTATCACAAATTGTGATGAATTAATAATCTGTGGTTTGGAATATCAACTTCATTTTTATAGAAATTCACCAATGACTCTTATAAAAAGATACTCAGTTCATTTAATCATAATTTACCTTGCAATCATTTCAATTTATGGAGTAATTGAAAAAATAGTTACTCCCAGTCCATTTGAGACGAGAAATGTAATAGCCTATATATTAATTATAACAATAACTCTTCTTAAAATATTTAAAATTAATCATGTAAAAACCACTCTTGCTCTTATCTTAATAACAGGCTTGTTTAATTTTATTCAGTTTACAAATTTCTCTTATCTATTCATATTTAGCTTAGGAAGTATGATTAAAATTGAAATACAACCAGTTTCTGCATATGCATTATTAGCCTTAATTCTTCTCAATAAAAAAGAAACAAGAAATTTCATTAATAAACTTTTTCCACCTAAAAGTGAGTCTGAAATTGAATTGGAAAATAAGAACCTTACCAATACGTTTAAACAAAAATTTTCAAAATATAACGATGTCCAATTGAAAGATATGCTTGATAATTCAGACTCTTATCAGGATGAGGCTATTCAAGCTGTTAAAGAATTAATAGAAGAAAAACTAAATAATTAACCCTAATGAGAAAAGCTCTTTACCTATTAAGTATTGTAATTTTTATTAGCTGCAACACTAGGCATTCAAACGAAAAAACTATTGGCCTTAAAGAACCTCTAAATGAAACCCCTGAAGTTTTTGAACAAACAAAAATTGAAACAGAGCTTAAGAGCTTTGGTAAGAGGTATTCTGAGAATGTCATAGAACAATTATTTAATGAGGCAAAAGAAAAAGATACTGATCTTGAGAACCTCATGAATGATATTAGTCAAATTAAAGTTTCTACTATCGACAGCCAGGAAGCATATAACATATATAAAAACAATAATGATTTATATTACCATAAAGTAAATGACTATCTCCGTCAAATTAATGATACTACATTAAGGATGGAAATTGAGAGAATATTCAATATCTCAGAAAAAAGCTTTCAAAGTAAAGTAAGCCAACACGAAAGGACAATAACATCCATTACTGAACTTTCCAATCAACTTGGTGATCATACACTTGCATTGAAACTCCTGATTACCCAACAAATGATTATAAACTATCAGAACAATGAATTACCAGATATTAAATCCTTAAGGAATCTTGAAAAAGACTATAAAACATTAATCGAAAGAACAAAGACGAAAACACCTAAATGATGAGCCCCAAAAGTCAATCCACTCAAAAATCCTTTTCTTACATACAAACGAATATTGCTTCAATTGACAAGGTATTTCCACTTCTTTGCCCTGTTCGCGAAAAAGACTGGTTAGATGGGTGGGAATACCGAATGATTTATTCAAAATCTGGGGTAGTTGAAGAAAACTGTGTTTTTGCCACACCTCATCACGGAGAGTCGGAAACAATCTGGCATGTTACTCAACACGATCAGGAGAGGTATCAGATTGAATTTGTTCGGTTAACACCGGGTGAAAATGTAGTACGAATCAACATTCGACTTGAAGCTGTATCAGAAAATAAAACCTATACTTACATTACATATCTATACACAGGGCTCAATGAAAAACAGAACCATTATATACAAAATCAACTGGTAAATGACTTTAATTCTTCTATGCTCTGGTGGGAGACTGCCATTAATTACTACCTGAAAAATGGAAAGATCCTAAAAAAGGATTCTTTTTAGCTTGCGATCTAATCCACTATATTTAAATACCTTGCAAATAAATGCCGCATAAATGCCGTGTATAAGTCAATCCAAATATTGTACCCCTTAACCCAAGTCTAATACTTTTGAAACAAACGACCGCTATGAATCAAAAACCTATCGGAACCCGAATTGCAGAACTCAGAAAAGAAAAAGGACTCACCCAATCCGAAGTAGTTGAAAAGTGCAATGTAAACATCAGAACACTTCAACGAATTGAATCGAATCAGGTACATCCTCGCATGTATACAGTGCGGGCTCTTCTTGAAGCAATGGAATATGATTTGGATGTTTTAAATGAACCTAACGAAACAAACCCTTCATCCAGTCTAAAAGAAAAGGTGACTAACTTTTTTGATCAGGCAGGTCTCATGTTTAATCAAAACAAAAGTATTATGAAAAAAGTAATGTTCTCTCTACTGTTTGGAGCCATCGCTGTATTTATCATTAGCATGGGGATGACCACGAAAAACAAGTATCATAAACCGGACTACTTAATTGGCACATGGCAATTAGTTAAAAGTGGATCTACTGAAATATCAACAAATGATGCATTTACCAGATACATGAAATTTGACGGTAACTTATTTGTCTCATTCAATAAAAAAGGTAGCCTATATAACGGTGGTAAATATTTGGCTGACGATGACGGAAATATTGTTACCATTCATGCCTATAATGGAAAACTATGTAACAATTCAAATTATTACACCTATGAAATTAATAAAGATACCATGACATTTAAAGGCATGTTTCTTAGGCCCTCTGGTAATAATTCCTATCACAGTAGTTCTATAAACGAAGTTTGGGTTAAAGTAGAAGATATCAAATTCAAAAAAGAAAAGTCTCCATTCGCGGATTTAATTATTTATTAAATAATACACAATCATAGTTAGTAATGGGGTTGCCTCTTCATCCGGGCAGCCCTTTTCCATTTACCCATTCTTTCCTTCCTGTTTTCTCTTTTCTATAATAGAAATTGATACAGATCATTTGTTATTCACCCCTTACTTCTGTAAAAAAGGATAAGTTTTACTAATTTCGCAGCCTGAATATTAAGTGAATAATTACGACCATTCAACTATATTATGGAATACAATTTTAAGGAACTGGAACAAAAGTGGCAGAAATTCTGGAACGACAATCAAATATATAAGGTAGAGGTTGATAACAGCCGCCCTAAATATTATGTATTGGATATGTTTCCCTATCCTTCGGGAGCCGGCTTGCATGTTGGTCACCCGCTGGGTTACATTGCTTCCGACATCTACAGCCGCTACAAGCGATTAAACGGATTTAACGTATTGCACCCAATGGGTTACGATGCATACGGATTACCAGCAGAACAATACGCTATTCAAACAGGGCAACACCCGGCTATTACTACCGAAAATAACCTAAACCGTTATCGCCAGCAACTCGATAAAATTGGATTCTGTTATGATTGGGATCGCGAAGTTAAAACCTGCGATCCGGATTACTATAAATGGACACAGTGGGCATTTATTCAAATGTTCAACCACTATTACTGCAACCAGGCTATGCAAGCCCGCCCTATCAGCGAATTGGTTGACGTATTTGCCCAAACAGGTACTGAAGGATTAGACCTGGCTTGCAGCGAAGAGTTGATATTTACTGCCGACGAATGGAAAGCTAAATCAGACAAGGAACAACAAGAGATATTATTAAACTATCGTTTGGCTTACTTGGCAGATACGATGGTAAACTGGTGCCCTGCTTTAGGAACTGTTTTAGCCAACGATGAAGTGAAAGAAGGTGTTTCGGTTCGCGGAGGTCATCCGGTTGAGCAAAAAGTAATGCGCCAATGGTCGTTGCGTGTTTCTGCTTACGCCGAACGCCTGTTAACCGGTTTGGATAATGTGGATTGGAGCGATTCTTTGAAAGAAATACAGCGCAACTGGATTGGTCGTTCCGAAGGTGCTGAGATGACTTTTAAAGTAAAAGAATCGGATGTTGAGATGGAAATCTTTACCACCCGCGCCGACACTGTTTACGGGGTTACCTTTATGGTTTTGGCTCCCGAAAGCGAATTGGTCGATCAGTTAACCACTTCCGAGCAACGCGCTGCCGTTGATGCTTATATTTTAGAGACCAAAAAACGTACCGAACGAGAACGTTTGGCTGAAGTAAAAAAAGTAAGTGGTGTTTTCTCCGGAGCATATGCGATCAATCCATTAACCAAAGAAGAAATTCCGGTTTGGATCAGCGATTATGTATTGGCAGGATACGGAACAGGAGCTATTATGGCTGTTCCTGCCCACGACTCCCGTGACTTTGCTTTTGCTAAACACTTCGATTTACCTATCCGTCAGGTGGTAATTCCTGAAGGTGGTGAAGCAACTGATCCGGCAACCTGGAATGATTCCATCGACTCAAAAGAAGGAACCATGGTTAACTCAGGTATCTTAGATGGACTGAGCGTAAAAGAAGGTATTGCTAAAACAAAAGAATATATTAAAGCTGAAGGAATTGGTAAGGTAAAAGTAAACTACCGCCTTCGCGATGCTATTTTCAGCCGCCAGCGATACTGGGGTGAGCCATTCCCTGTCTATTACAAGGATGACATGCCTTATATGCTGGATGAGTCAAAATTACCATTAACATTACCTGAAATTGATAAATACTTACCTACCGAACAAGGTGAACCTCCTTTGGGACGTGCTAAAAACTGGCAAACCGAAGATGGTTATCCTTTGGAATTAAATACCATGCCTGGTTTTGCCGGATCATCGGCTTATTACCTACGTTACATGGATCCAAAGAATGATACAGCTTTGGTAGGCAAAGAGGCTAACGAATACTGGCAGGATGTTGACTTGTACATTGGAGGAACTGAGCATGCTACTGGTCACCTGATCTATTCACGTTTCTGGAACAAGTTCTTATACGATATGGGTGCCGTAATCAAAGACGAGCCATACAAGAAGCTGATCAACCAGGGAATGATTCAGGGACGTTCTAACTTTGTATATCGAGTAAAAGGAAGCAACACTTTTGTTTCGTACAACCTTCGTAAAGACTATGATGTAACAGAAATTCATGTGGATGTTAACATCGTTCGCAACGACGAATTAGATATAGAAGCTTTCAAAAAATGGAGTCCGGATTATGCTAACGCTGAATTTATTTTGGAAGGTGATAAATACATCTGTGGATGGGCAGTAGAGAAGATGTCGAAATCGATGTATAACGTAGTTAATCCTGATGATATCATTGAAGAATATGGAGCCGACACCTTGCGTTTATACGAGATGTTCTTAGGTCCTTTAGAGCAAAGTAAGCCTTGGGATACGAACGGAATAGATGGTGTTCATAAATTTCTAAAAAAAACATGGCGTTTATTCTATAACAGTGATCAATTAGCAGTAAGCAACGATAAAGCAACTCCTGACGAATTAAAAGTATTACACCGCACCATTAAAAAGATTACCGATGATGTGGAACGATTCTCTTTTAATACATGCGTTAGTGCCTTTATGATTTGCGTGAACGACTTAAATGATCTTAAATGTAACAAACGTGAGATTTTAGAGCCTCTGTTAGCACTATTAGCTCCTTTTGCTCCACATATCTCAGAAGAATTATGGAGCCAGTTAGGAAATACAACTTCCGTTGTAGATGCTCAATGGCCCGAATTAAACGAAAGTCATCTGGTGGAGTCAACCGTTACTTATCCGGTTTCATTTAACGGCAAGATGCGTTTTAAAATCGATCTTCCGGCAGATATGAATCCAAAACAAGTTGAAGAAGCTGTATTAGCTCATCAGTCAGCCGCCAAATGGATAGAAGGAAAAACCATTCGCAAAGTAATTGTGGTTCCTAAAAAGATCATCAACATTGTTGTAGGATAAATCCAGATGTTAGATGATAGAAGTTAGTAATTAACATTCACTGTTTTCTAACTTTCTACTGACTAAGAATTACGTCAGATACAATCAAACTGCTTGATATTTTTATCAGGCAGTTTTTGTAATACCAAACCACCCATTAATAATAAATAAGTACAAAATAATGACTACCAATAAAATATTATCTGAGCTACGAAGTTACCTGATGTTGACTCTTGGATTAGCCATTGGAACTCTTGGGTGGACCGGATTTCTTATTCCGGCTAAAATAGTAGGTGGTGGCTTAACCGGGGCCTCCACTATTCTGTTTTTTCTTTTTGGCTGGGATGTAGGTTTAACTTCATTAGTAATCAATATTGCCCTTATTCTTATTGCCATGAAAGTACTTGGGGCCTCATTTGGCATCAAAACGATCTATTGCGTTCTGGTTTTCTCAGGGCTTTTATCTTTAATGAGACCTTTTTTTGATGCACCCATCGTTTCTGAGTTAATGATGAATGCCATTATAGGTGGTATTTTAGGAGGATTAGGCGCTGGCATCGTCTTTGTTAATGGCGGAAGTACCGGTGGAGTAGACATTATTGCCATGATCATTAATAAATATAAAAACATCAGTTTAGGCCGACTGCTTCTTGCAATGGATGTTATCATTATCTCCTCTTCGTTTTTTCTTGTACAGACTTCATCCATCGAGACCGTTGTTTATGGTTTTATGACCATGGCTATCGTAGCCTATACAGTAGATTTAGTGATATCAGGAAACAAACAAACTGTCCAGTTCTTCATAATATCAACCAAACCAGAAGAGATACAAAAATCAGTGATTTTTGATGCCAACAGAGGACTTACCATACTTCATGGAACAGGGGGATATTCCGGCGAAGATCGAAAAGTATTGATGGTTATTGCAAAAAAAAGTGACACTCAAATGATATTTAAAGTAGTGAAGCAGATAGATGCCGATGCTTTTATTACTGTTGGAACGGTAATGGGAGTTTACGGACAAGGCTTCGATAAAATTAAAATTTAAGCAAGAAAATCTTAACTTAGGGGCTATAAAGAAAAGTCGGATTAAGGTCTCGCTTTTTTTTACCCTGACAATTCACCCTTATTATTAAATTAAAATGAAGAAGAAGACTTTTTTTCTTATCGCTATAGTTGTAATAATTTTAGTTCCACTTACTTTTCTACTTGTCAGCAGATACCAACATCCTAAATCTGTAGTAACACAAGAAACTCTGGATTCTATGAATGTTGTTGTGGTGCCTGAACCAGAATTATTATATGGCATTCCATTAGACTCTTTTATAGTTGATAAAGAAAGAGTAAAACGCAACCAATTTTTAGCCGATATATTCTTAAAAGCCGGTGTTGATTACCCAACTATTAATACAATTGTGGAAAGAACAAAACCAGTTTTTGATGTCAGAAAAATTAAAGTTGGAAATAACTATTCACTGTTTTTAAGTCAGGATACATTGCGCACTCTGGAGCATTTTGTATACGAAATTGACAATACCGATTATATGGTTGTCTCACTCGAAGACTCCATTCAGGTATATCGCGGAGTAAAAGAGACCGTTCGCATCTCAAAAGAAGCCTCAGGAGTTATTAACTCTTCTTTATGGAATGCAATGTCCGACAACAACCTCAATCCTTTATTAGCCATTGAATTATCCGAGATTTTTGCCTGGACAGTAGATTTCTTTGGCATTGAGAAAGGCGATTATTTTAAAGTGTATTACGATGAAGAATTTGTGGATAGTTTAAGCATAGGTATTGGCAAGGTCCACGGAGCTCAATTTCATCACAGAGGAAAAGATTTCTATGCTTTTAATTTTGAAGAAGATAGTGTCTGGAATTTCTTTGACGAAAATGGACAAAGCCTCCGAAAAGCGTTTCTGAAAGCTCCCCTTAAATTTTCAAGAATCAGCAGTCGTTTTTCCAATAGTCGTTTGCACCCGGTACTCAAAATACGTCGTCCTCATCATGGAATCGATTATGCAGCTCCAGCAGGAACACCTGTCTATGCACTGGGAGATGGTCGTATTTTTGCAAAAGGATACCAGAAAAATGGTGGAGGAAATTATCTTAAAATTAAGCACAATAGTGTATACACAACTGTTTATATGCACCTAAAAGGCTTTGCTAAAGGCATTTCACAAGGAACATATGTGCGTCAAGGTCAGTTAATAGGTTATGTTGGCTCAACAGGTCTTGCAACGGGTCCGCATCTCGATTTCAGAGTTTATAAAAACGGTAGTCCAATTGACCCATTAAAAGTGGAAGCTCCTTCTGTAGAACCCGTAAAAGAAGCGAACATGGCTCGTTTCAAGTCATTTATTGAACCATTAAAATCAAAGATTGACAGTATTGCACTTCAAAATTTATAAGTTCTAAGTTTTAAAAAATAAAAGAGGCTCAAAACTGGGCCTCTTTTTTATTTGATTGATATCAAACTTTATGCATTCAACAATTCATCAATTGTTTGAGGGAAATATATATATTCCAACTCATGTACTTTGGCAGCAACATCATCAGCTGAATCAGAAGGTTCAACCTTACAACTCACCTGCTTAATTACCTGTCCTTCATCATAATGCTCATTCACATAATGAATTGTAATACCAGACTCCTTCTCTTTGTTATCAACCACAGATTGATGAACATGATGGCCATACATTCCTTTGCCTCCATATTTTGGTAAAAGGGCTGGGTGAATATTGATAATTTTATCAGAAAATTGCTGAATATATGCCGATGGTATTAACCATAAGAATCCTGCTAAAACAATTAAGTCCGGTTTAAGTTCTCGTAACTCATTCAATATCTCTAGGTTATCCCTGAATTCATTTCGACTAAACACCCTACATGGTATACCTAAATTATCGCAACGCTCAATAACATAGGCATTTGGGTTGTTGCAAAACACTCCTTTTATTTCGACCGTCCCCTTCTCTTCAAAATATTTTGCAATGTTTTCTACATTCGATCCAGACCCCGATGCAAAAAGCACTATCTTTTTCATTATCTTAATTTTACACGTATTTTTTTACACCAAAACAAGGTGCAAAAATAGGAAAATTTATAGGCTAATTGGTATTTTCTTTACATGAAGTTTGAATTATTATCCACAAATGTATTTCTTTGCAAAGTTGTTTTATAACATTTTATTAGTATTAATTTAAAAAACTTAAAGCTATGTCAGACATTGCATCAAGAGTAAAAGCAATTATCGTAGACAAGTTGGGAGTTGACGAAACTGAAGTTGCACCAGAAGCTAGTTTCACCAATGATTTGGGTGCTGACTCTCTTGACACTGTAGAATTGATTATGGAATTTGAAAAAGAATTCAACATTGCAATTCCAGACGATCAAGCTGAGAATATCGGAACTGTAGGTGACGCTATTGCTTACATTGAAGAGAACGCTAAGTAAGAACGAGTAGGATACTTTAAGAGTAGTTATGGAGTTAAAAAGAGTTGTTGTTACGGGACTAGGAGCCATTACGCCGATCGGCAACACAGTAGAAGAATACTGGAATAGCTTGATAAATGGAGTAAGTGGCTGTGCCCCTATTACTCAATTTGACGCCTCCAAGTTCAAAACTCAGTTCGCTTGCGAAGTAAAAGGCTATAACGCCAATGATTATTTTGATCGCAAAGAGGTTAGGAAACTTGACCTCTATGCCCAGTACGCTATGATTGCTGCCGACCAGGCAGTAGCCGATTCAGGAGTTGATCCTGAGAAATTGGATGCTGATCGTGTTGGCGTAATCTGGGGTGCCGGCATTGGCGGCTTGCTTACATTCTTGCAAGAAGTTACAGGATTTGCTCAAGGGGACGGAACTCCACGTTTCAGCCCTTTCTTCATTCCGAAAATGATTGCTGATATTGCCCCGGGCCATATTTCTATGAAATATGGATTCCGCGGACCCAATTTCGGCACTGTTTCGGCATGTGCATCTTCTACTAACGCCATTGGCGAAGCGTATAATCTTATTCGTTTAGGCAAAGCTGACATGTTTGTTACAGGAGGTTCTGAAGCCGCAATTAATCAAGCCGGTGTGGGTGGATTTAATTCAATGCAGGCTTTGTCAACCCGTAATGACGATCCAACGACAGCGTCGCGACCTTTTGATAAAGGACGTGATGGTTTTGTGATGGGAGAAGGAGGTGCTTCTTTAATTATTGAAGAATACGAGCACGCAATTAAGCGGGGAGCCAATATCTACTGTGAAATAGTAGGTGCTGGTATGACTGCTGATGCACATCACTTAACAGCCCCACATCCTGAGGGATTGGGTGCCAAGAAAGTTATGATGAATGCGTTAGAAGATAACGGTACTGATCCGAATGAAGTAGATTACATCAATGTACATGGTACAGCTACTCCACTTGGTGATATTGCCGAATCTAAGGCCATCAAAGAGGTTTTTGGTGATCACGCTTATGACTTGAACATCAGTTCAACAAAGTCTATGACTGGTCACTTGTTAGGAGCTGCAGGAGCTGTTGAATCAATAGCTTGTATTTTAGCTATTAAAAATGGTATTGTTCCTCCAACAATCAACCACTTTGAAGATGATCCAGAGATTGATAACAAGCTTAATTTCACTTTCAACAAAGCACAGAAACGTGAAGTAAAAGTTGCTTTATCAAACACTTTTGGATTTGGTGGTCATAACGCATCCGTGGTATTTAAAGCTTTGTAAAAAAGTAGTTTTGATTAAACCACTTTTGCACATTATAAAACTTCTTCCTTTTCGAGGGAAGAAGTTTTATGGTTTTATCCGAAACACTACCGGATTAACCCCGTCCAGCATAGAACTTTATGAGCAGGCCATGATCCATAAATCGGCTATGCTTAAGGACGCACATACCAAACGATACATGAACAATGAACGCCTGGAGTATTTAGGCGATGCCATCTTGGGTTCCATTGTTGCTGAAGTATTGTATGAGTATTTTCCGCATAAAAATGAAGGTTTCCTTACGAAAACCAGGTCACGCATAGTTAATCGCTCATTGCTTAACTCCGTTGCCTTAGAAATGGATTTGCACAAATGGGTTAAAACACAGTCGTTGCTCGATGTTTCCCAGACAAGTATATTGGGAGATGCTCTGGAAGCCCTGATTGGGGCCGTATATCTCGACAAAGGTTATAACAAGTGTAAACAGTTTGTTTCTGAAAAAATAATCAATCATTATATTGATTTACCCAAAATTGCCAGGGAGGATAATAATTACAAATCATTATTAATTGAATGGGGGCAAAAACAAAAGAAGACTGTTAACTTTATTACCGAAGAACTACACACTTTCGAAGAAACAACCATAAAATTTAAAGCAAAAGCATTAATTGACGAAGAATTATTTGGCGAAGGTGAAGGATATTCGAAGAAAGAAGCACAACAAAATGCCGCTCATCAGGCTCTGGAGCATATCGAATTAACCTGACAGTATTAACTAACCTTAATTTATCAGAAAGACAAGTAGTGTTTTTATTTGATTTTTTAGTAAACTTGTTTTGAAAAATTACAATTGATTTTTCTGTTAAACCGATCACTATTTCTGAAATTCATCCTGATAAATGACTCAATTCACGACCAATTATCTTTACTCTACAACTAATTAATTCGCTGTTAATTAATGTTAAACACAACTTTATATTCATTCAGCCTGCTATTTTTGTTATATGAGTAAGAAATTAATACTGATACTGACCATTGTAATGGCAATTTCCTTAATTGGATTAACATATATCCAAACGTTATGGATTATGAATGCCACTAAATTGAAAGAAGATCATTTCGATCAATTGGTGATTCAGGCAATGGATGAAGTAATAGCCAGACTTGAAAATGATGAGATCTCTCATTTATCAAGAAGTGTGGTGGCTCCAAAACCACAAAGCAAAGTCCCTCAAAACCTGCAACCCGACACTAAATATTTCAGAAACAACAATGAAGATTTATTAAAGCAAGAGCAAGAATTTCGCATTTCACTGGAATTAGACTTTTCTCGCGGACAATATGATGTTTCTACTTATGAACAGGATTCACTAACCACCACTTTTCAGGGAAGAACATCTAAAGGTGTTTTTGGACGTACAGATCCATTAACAAGCACCATGATGACTATTCAAAACGAATTGCGTAACCGCTTCAATAAACAAAATGATGCATTGTTGAGAACGCTGCTGCAGGATGTGCCGATTGAAAATCGCATTGATAACATGCGTCTTCAGCAATATCTCTTCCAGGCATTCGAAGACAGAGGCATTCCTTTCCTATATGAATACGCCATCATCAATCAAAAAGGAGAATTGGCATTTCAGACCGAAAGTTTTAATGAAAACCCTGAGCAGTACAAAATTTACCAAAGAAGACTGTTTCCGAACGACATACATGCAAAAGCCAACTTTATAAAAGTTCATTTTATACAAATACCTAATCCTATTTTGGAATCATTAGGATTGGTTATTCCATCGGCAGCATTTACTTTGATCATGATCTTTCTTTCAATTATCACCATCATGATCATTGTAAGACAAAAAAGAGTCGATCAGATAAAAAACGATTTTATCAACAACATGACTCACGAGTTTAAGACTCCTATTTCAACCATTTCTCTGGCATCTCAAATGCTCAAAGATGGTAGTGTGATCAAAACTCCTAAAACGTTAATGCACATATCAAGTGTTATACAGGATGAAAGTAAACGTTTGAGTTTTCAGGTTGAAAAGGTGCTTCAGATGGCCATTTTTGAAAAAGGCAAGAAAGGCTTAAAATTAAAGAACATTGATGTTAATGACCTTATTCATAATGTCACCAACAACTTCAGAATAAAGGTTGAAAATGCAAACGGTAAAATAATTGAACGTTTAGAAGCGAAAAACAGCATTATTAGCGTTGATGATGTGCATTTTACAAATGTTATTTATAACTTGCTTGACAATGCCGTGAAATATAAAATGGGGGCACCGGTTTTATACGTCAAAACTTGGAATAAAAACAACGGAATTGTAATTTCGATAAAAGATAATGGGATGGGGATATCAAAGGATAACCTCAAAAGGATATTTGAGAAATTTTACCGTGTACCAACCGGTAACGTTCATGATGTTAAAGGCTTTGGTTTAGGATTAGCTTATGTAAAAAAGATAGTTGAAGACCATGGCGGTGAAATATCAGTTGAGAGCGAACTTAAGGTTGGCACTAAATTTGACATATTCCTACCTCTAAAAACATTAAAGAATGGAAAAAGAATATAAAATCCTCTTAACAGAGGACGATGAGAACCTTGGAATGCTCCTGAGAGAGTACCTTGAAGCAAAAGGCTTCGAAACTGATTTATTGCCTGATGGAGAAGAAGGTTATAAGGCTTTTATGTCAAAAAAATACGACATCTGTATTTTAGATGTTATGATGCCAAAGAAAGATGGTTTTTCATTGGCTAAGGATATTCGCATGGTAAACGCTGATATTCCTATTATTTTCTTAACTGCAAAATCACTTAAAGAAGATATCTTTCAGGGTTTTAAAATAGGTGCCGACGATTATCTTACAAAACCTTTTAGCATGGAAGAGTTACTTTTCCGCATTGAGGCTATATTACGTCGCACAAAAGGTGGTAACGTTGCTCAGGAATTTTACCAGTTGGGTAAATTCAAATTCGACACACAAAAGCAACAATTAATTAATGACGATGATGTTATTAAATTAACCACAAAAGAATCGGAGTTATTAAAATTACTTTGTACCAATGCTAATAAAGTATTGGAGCGCAATTTTGCTTTAAAAACAATTTGGGTTGACGATAACTATTTCAATGCACGAAGCATGGACGTATACATTACCAAACTTCGTAAACATTTGAAGGATGAACCTAATGTTGAAATCATTAATGTTCATGGTAAAGGTTACAAACTAGTTATGTAATTAATTATTATATCATAATATAAGCCGCTTCGAAATCGAGGCGGCTTTTTTTGTTTCATCAGCCAGATTAATTGTATTTTCACTAAAAAATTGATCATGGAAACCTTCAGAACCGTTGTTGATGTACCTCATCAACAAGATAGAATGAGCTATGACTCCCAACTTTTATTTATGGGTAGCTGTTTTGCCAATAACATAGGTTCTTATTTCACTGAAACAGGTTTTAATGCTCTTGTTAATCCATTTGGTGTTTTATACAATCCTTTTTCAATTTCAGAATCCATTAATCGTCTAATAAGCAACAAAAAATATGAGCTATCTGACTTAATATCTCATAATGATCAATGGCAAAGCTTTGACTTTCACAGTCAGTTTAACCATACAAATAAGGAACAATGTTTACAAAACATTAATGATTCACTAAAAAAGGGAACCGAAGTACTCCATAATGCAGACTATCTGCTTCTCACATTTGGCACAGCCTGGATTTATCAACTGAAGGACTCTGAAAAAGTGGTATCAAATTGCCATAAATTTCCGGCATCTCATTTTAGCAGATCTCTTCTATCAGTAGAACAAATTACAGAGACATATAGTCAATTAATTAAGCAGCTAAAAGCAATCAATTCCAATCTGACAATCATACTAACTGTTAGTCCCGTTCGTCATTGGAAAGATGGGGCTCATGGTAATCAGATCAGCAAAGCAACATTACTCTTGTCAATAGAAAAACTTTGTTCAAAATTTGATCATTTATTTTATTTTCCAGCTTATGAAATCCTGTTAGACGACCTTCGCGACTATCGTTTCTTCGATAGTGATATGCTGCATCCTTCGAAGGAAGCCATTGATTATATCCGCTCTAAGTTTATCTCTTCGTGGATTGATGATAAAGGCCTTGATTTCATCCAGCGAATGGAAAAAATAAAGAAAGCAGCAAGTCATAAACCATTTGATCCGAATTCGGCACAACATCAAAAATTTATCAAACAACAAATTGCAGGATTAGAACAGATTCAAAAAAAATTCAATAATGTTACTTTATCCTACCATATCGAAGTATTCAACAAGCAATTAAATAAAACGGTCAAATCACATAAAAAAAGTAGATAATTATATCCTTTCTTATTGATCAATTGAATTTTTTTTACAAAATTGCAGCAAGAGAGTTGACAATTAGAATCTTCTCACTTTACATTTACCCTTAAACTCATCCTGTTTCCAATTTGAAAAGTCTGCACTTAGGTGATGGGTTTATACTTAATTTCTTAGCATATGAGTATTGAACATTTGGATAAAAGCCAGTTGGTTAATCTGGAGTATTCTCTTTTTAAAGAAATTCTACGGACCAACAGAGCAGGTGCCTATTCAAGCAGCTCAATCATTGGCTGCAACACCCGCAAATATCATGGATTGCTGGTGGCTCCTATCGAACAGCTCGATAATGAACGACATGTTTTGTTATCCTCCTTAGATGTTAGTATTATTCAAAGAAATAAAGTATTTAACCTGGGTATTCATAAATATCAGGGTAGCCATTACGAACCCAAAGGGCATAAATATATTCGTGATTATACAACGTTTCCAATACCCAAAACATCCTATCGGGTTGGAGGTGTCGTAATGTCTCAGGAAGTAATTCTTTCTGAGAAAGAGTCGCAAGTACTGCTTCGTTACACATTAGAAGAAGCTCATTCTCCAACAACCTTGCGTTTAACACCTTTTCTGGCTTTCAGAAACATTCATGACCTGACTCATGAAAACATGTATGCCAACACCAAATACAAAGTGGAAGATAGTGGCATTAGTATATCTTTATATGATGGATTCCCTCCAATCTATATGCAACTTAATAAAGCTAACGACTATGTTCCCAACCCCGATTGGTTTCGCAACATTGAATATGTAAAAGAACAAAACAGGGGTTACAATTATTCTGAAGATTTATATGTACCTGGCTATTTTGAGGTTGAAATAAAAAAAGGTGAAAGTATCGTTTTTGCAGGTGGAACAGTAGAAGCAAAACCGGGTTCATTAAAAGGAAAATTCACCCGCGAACTTAATAAGCGGGTACCTCGAAGCAGTTTACAAAATAACCTGCTAAATGCAGCTCAACAGTTTATTATCCGTAATCAGAAAGAAACCAAATTAATAGCTGGCTACCATTGGTATGGAACCCGCTTACGTGATACCTTGGTTTCGTTGCCAGGATTAACCGTTTTTCAAAAAGATAAAACTGACTTTTCGAAAATTCTAAAAACTGCCGTTGAACAAATTAAAAAAGAGTACCTCTCGGGTAATGATTTCATTGTAAAAGACATTGACGCACCCCTTTGGTTATTCTGGACTTTTGAAATGTGCATCGAGTATTGTAAGGTAGACAATATTTGGGATGAATTTGGTGATGTAATGAAAGACATCCTTAACAGGTACAAAGAAACCAATCATGAAAAATTCAGATTAGTTGATGGATTAATTTACGCCAAAGTAGAAAATATCCCTCTTACCTGGATGGATGCAATTGTTGATAATAAGCCTGTAACGCCAAGGTATGGAATGCCAGTTGAGGTAAATGCTCTTTGGTATAATGCGATCAGGTTTTCAATTGAATTAGCAAAACAAAATAACGAAACTGAATTTGTATCGGCATGGGAACCATTTGCTGAGCAAGTTAAAAACTCGTTTAATAAATATTACTGGATAGAAGAGCTGGAGTACCTTGCTGATTGTAATGATGGTGAGACAATGGATGGGAGTATCAGGCCCAACCAATTGATAGCAGCAGCACTCCCCTATTCTCCACTAAGTACTGATCAGAAAAAATCGGTTGTTGACATCATAAAAAAAGAATTAGTAACGCAAAAAGGAATTCGCAGCCTTTCTCCGCAAGACCCGCATTATAAGGGTGTAATGGAAGGAACCGTTGCCCAGCGTGATTTAGCACTTCATCAGGGAACTGCTTTTCCATGGCTGGTTTCATTTTTTGCCGATGCTTATCTATCGCTTCATAAACAAGGAGGTGTCTACTTTATAAAAAGGATACTTGAAGACTATGAGAAAGAATTAGGGGAACACTGTTTAGGTACCATCTCCGAAGCGTATAACGGTAACCCACCACACACAGCCAAAGGTGCGGTGTCGATGGCATGGAATGTTGCTGGTATTTTAAGAGTCATTAAATCGATTGAACCATACTCACTTTAATAAACCTAAGTCTATGAGAGTACTTATGTTTGGATGGGAATTCCCTCCCCATATTTCGGGAGGATTAGGTACAGCCTGTTATGGGCTTACCAAGGGAATTGCCCATATCCCCGATTTGGATGTAATTTTTGTCGTTCCAAAAGCGTTTGGAGATGAAGATCAATCAACCATGCAGCTGGTTGGTGCAAATAAAGTTCCAATCAAACATCGAAAACTGAATGTCAGTCAATTTTCTAAGACCTTGGATTATATTGAAGTAAGTTCAAAATTGGTTCCTTATGTCGATCCGGATGAATTCTGGAAATTGCAGAGTTATGAAGTGAGTACTATGCATAAATTTGTTCAGACTGACGAATCTGGTCTCGTTCAGTTTACCGGTACCTATGGTCCAAATCTTCTGAAAGAGATTGCTGATTACGCGATCATTGCCAATTTAATAGCTCAGGATCATGAATTTGATATAATACATGCACACGACTGGCTTACCTACCCGGCAGGTATTGCTGCGAAAGAGGCTACTGGTAAACCTTTGGTTGTGCATGTTCATGCCACTGATTTTGACAGAAGTGGAGGAAGTGTTAACCCAACCGTTTACGAAATAGAAAAACGTGGAATGGAAGCTGCTGATAAAGTAATAACAGTTAGCAACCTAACCCGAAACATTGTAATTGAAAAATATGGCATCCCCGAAGATAAAGTAGTGACAGTTTACAATGCTGTTGAGCCAAATCATAATGAAATCCCTGTTCCATTTCAAAAGAAGGTTGGCGAGAAGATTGTTACCTTTTTAGGTAGAATCACAATGCAGAAAGGCCCAGAGTACTTTATTGAAGTCGCCAACGCCGTTCTAAAAAGAGTTGACAATGTGCGATTTGTGATGGCTGGAAGTGGCGACATGATGGAAAAGATGATTCGAAGAGCTGCCAGTCTGAACATTACTGATAAATTCCATTTTACAGGGTTTTTAAAAGGTGATGATGTATTTCATATGCTTCGCATGAGCGATTTATACGTTATGCCATCTGTTTCTGAACCCTTTGGCATCTCCCCTCTTGAAGCAATGCAAAGCTCTGTTCCTGTGCTGATTTCAAATCAATCAGGAGTAGCAGAAATACTAACTTATGCGATTAAAACCAATTTCTGGGATATTGAAGCCATGGCCGACGCTATCCATGGTATTGTAAGCTACCCGGCACTTTCAAAGATGTTTATTAAACATGGAAAAGAAGAAGTTGACTCATTAAAATGGGAAAACTCAGCCAGAAAAGTGAAATTAGTTTACGACAGTGTTTTACCCTAAAGAAAACCACAGACTATGAGAAATATTTGCTTTTATTTTCAGGTACATCAACCATTCAGATTCAGAAGATACCGTTTTTTTGATATTGGCCAGGACCATTATTACTATGATGATTATACCAACGAATCGGTATTAGACAAGGTAAAAACCAAGTGCTATTTACCAACTAATGAATTATTGTTAAAGCTCTTAAAAAAGTACAAAGGTAAATTTAAAATAGCCTTTTCTATTTCCGGCGTTGCGTTGGATCAATTCAGACTATATGCACCCGAAGTAATCGAAAGTTTCAAAGAATTGGTGGATACTGGTGATGTTGAATTACTGGCTGAGACATATTCGCATTCTTTGGTTGCTCTAAAAGACGAGAAGGAATTTAAGCGTCAGGTAAAACAACATGCTCAAACTGTAAAAGAACTTTTTGGGTACAAACCTAAAGTATTTCGAAACACTGAATTGATCTACTCTGATGAAATAGGTCAAATGGTCAAAACATTGGGATACGAAGGTATGCTAACCGAAGGGGCCAAACACATATTAGGTTGGAAAAGCCCTAACTTTCTTTATTGTAACGCCATCGATCCTAAATTAAAAGTATTGCTTAAAAACTTTGTTTTAAGTGACGACATTGCATTTCGCTTTGGTAACAAAGGATGGTGCGAATGGCCTTTAACAACTCAGAAATATGTTGACTGGCTTGCTCAACTGGATAAGAAAGAAGAAATCATAAACCTGTTTATGGATTACGAAACCTTTGGAGAACACCAATGGAAAGAAACAGGAATTTTTGAATTTTTAGAAGATTTACCAGAAAAGGTCATCAAACATAAAAAGCTTCAGTTTGTTACCCCTTCAGAAGCGATTGAGAAGTTACAACCCGTTTCGTCCGTGCATGTTCCACATCCAATTAGCTGGGCTGATGAAGAACGTGATTTAACTGCCTGGCTAGGTAATGAAATGCAAAAGGAAGCTTTTGATAAACTATATTCGCTTTTGCCAAAAATTAATCAATGCGAAGACGAAAAGCTGTTGAAAGACTGGCAATATCTTCAGGTTAGCGATCATTTTTATTACATGAGTACTAAATTCTTTTCCGATGGAGAAGTGCATGCATATTTTAATCCTTATGAAACGCCTTATGAAGCATTTATAAACTATATGAATGTATTGAGTGATTTCACACTGCGATTAAATGCAGCCATTCCAGAATCAAATATAGAACAGGAATTAGCTAACCTGTCGCGTATAATTGAAAAGAAAGACAAAAAAATAAAACAACTGGAGAAACAATTAAAATCCACAACTAATAAAATTTAAAACAACAATCCTCAATTATAGTAACACACAGGCAACTTGACTTATTAACCTTAAACTTTTTATCATGAGTATTAAGAAACAGTACCTAAAAAGTCGACCTGAATGTAAAGTGACCTTTAAATTAGGCAAATTAAACAATGTTGAATCCGTAAACATTGTTGGTAGTTTCAACAATTGGAGCCCTACTGAAACAAGTATGGAAAAACTTAAAAACGGATCTTTTTCTCAAACCTGCTACCTAGAAACAGGTGTTGATGTTCAATTTCGTTATTTGATTGATAATAAGACATGGATGACCGAAGAGGAAGCTGATGATTTTGTCGAGACTGGAATGGGCGACGATCAGCTGAATGCGGTTATCAAACTGTGAAGAAAGAGTTGACCTATTGGTCGGAAAACAAAAAACAGAGGTATGATTAGTAGCTTTTTAAAGCCCGACTATATTTTTGAAACAAGTTGGGAAGTGTGCAATAAAATGGGCGGCATACATACGGTTTTAGCCACCAAAGCACAAACGTTGGTGCAGGAGTTTCAGGACAAAGTGATTTATATAGGTCCTGATGTTTGGAGGGGTACACCTACAAACCCTGAATTTTTAGAGGAAAACAGCCTTTTTCCGGATTGGAAAGATGAGCTACAACAGGAAGGAATTGCGGTTAGAATAGGAAGATGGAATATTGTTGGAAGACCAATAGTAGTTTTAGTTGACTTCACCTCTTTCATGCAAATGAAAGATGATATACTTGCAAAGTATTGGGAATGGTTTGCAGTTGACAGTATTAGTGGGCAATGGGATTACATCGAATCGGTTTTGTTTGGATATGCTTCAGGAAAGGTAATCGAAAGTTTTTATCGTTACTTCCTGGGAATGAACGACAAGGTAATTGCTCATTACCATGAATGGATGACCGGATCCGGAGCTTTATATCTAAATAAAGCATTACCTCAGGTTGGTACTATTTTTACAACACATGCAACTGTTGTGGGCCGTTCACTTGCTGGTAATGGATATGCTTTTTATGACAGCTTAACCGAATATGATGGAGATACAAAGGCACAGGACCTTCACATTGTGGCGAAGCACTCGATGGAAAAGAAAGCAGCAGTTAATGTTGATTGCTTCACAACCGTTTCTGAAATCACTGCCAGAGAATGTAAACAGTTTCTGACCCGTGAAGTAGATGTTGTAACTCCCAATGGTTTTGAAGAAGATTTTGTTCCCAAAGGAGAAGATTTTGATCAGAAAAGATCCATCGCCCGTAATAAACTGAAAGAAGTTGCAGAAGCTCTTTTGGGCTACGAACTATCTTCAGATGCTATGTTTATTGCTAATAGTGGACGCTATGAGTTTAAGAACAAGGGTATCGACGTTTTTATGGATACTCTTCAAAAACTAAACGAACCTCAGGCATTGGATCGTGAAGTAGTTGCTTTTGTACTGATTCCAGCTAACTCCTATGGCCCTCGGAAAGACTTAATTGAGAAATTGGAAAGCAAAGATAAAAACCATCTGCTTGACAATCCTTTTTTAACCCATGGCCTGAATGATCTGGGTTATGACCCTATCATCAATAAAATACAAGATACCCACCTAAATAACGAACAAGGTGATAAAGTTAAACTGATATTTGTTCCTTCCTATCTCAAAGGTGATGATGGTATTTTCAATATGCCATACTACGATCTTTTGATTGGTATGGATTTAACCGTTTTCCCTTCTTATTACGAACCTTGGGGATATACTCCGGTTGAAAGTCTTGCATTTCAGATCCCAACCATTACTACGGATCTAGCGGGATTTGGATTATATGCAAGTAAATTATCTAAAGATATTACTGAAGGAGTTGCTGTTCTTCATCGTGATGATTCAAATCACAACGAAATTGTGAATGCCACAGCAGAAGTAATTAAGCAATATGCAAAACTTGGTAGTGATGATGTTGCATTAAGTAGAAGCAAAGCGAATGACATAGCAGATTCGGTTGCCTGGGATGCATTAATAAAGCATTATTACAATGCTTTTGACATTGCTTTAAAAGCTGTTGAAAGTAGAAAAGATTCGATAAGTCCACTTCAGAAAGATGCAAGAATCAGAACTAAACCGCAACCATCATCTCAGCCAAAGTGGAAAAAGATTATCGTTAAGTCTAAACTACCTGAGTCTCTTGCTCCCCTTCAGGAGTTAAGTCACAACTTATGGTGGTCGTGGAATTATCAGGCAACAGAGCTATACGAAGAAATAGATGGAGAGCTTTGGTCTGAAGTCAAGAAAAATCCAATGTTACTGCTTGAAAAAGTACCATATGACAGATTAAGTACTTTAGCAAAGGATGAGCAATACGTTAGTAAAGTAAATAAGGTATACTCCATGTTTACAAAATATATGGAAAGACCTTATTGCGACAGCCCTTCTATTTCCTATTTCAGTATGGAATATGGAATTAACGATATCCTGAAGATATACTCAGGTGGATTGGGTGTATTGGCCGGAGATTATCTGAAAGAAGCAAGTGACTGTGCTGTCAATATGGTAGCCGTAGGTTTATTATATCGATATGGATATTTTAAACAAGCCCTGTCGCTAAGTGGTGAACAGATGGCGCTTTATGATGCACAGGAATTCTCAAGTCTGCCTCTCGACGAAGTTAGAAATGAAGATGGTTCGTTGGTTGAAGTTGCTCTTAATATGCCTGGGCGCACAGTTTACGCCAAAGTTTGGAAAGCAATGGTTGGGCGTATTCCGTTATATTTACTAGATACCGATGTTGCTAAAAACAATCAGCAGGATAAAGACATCACTCATAGCCTGTATGGAGGTGACTGGGAAAATCGTCTAAAACAAGAGATATTACTTGGTATGGGTGGAATGCGCATGTTGAATGAACTTGGTATTAACAATCAGGTTTATCACTGCAACGAAGGTCACGCTGCTCTTATCAACATTCAGCGAATGATTGATTTAATTGAAAGTAAGTTTACTTACAATGAAGCAATGGAACTGGTTCGCGCCTCTTCATTGTTTACAACTCATACCCCTGTGCCTGCAGGACACGATAAATTTGATGAAGATCTGCTACGTGTATATATGCGTCACATCCCTGAGAAGCTAAATGTTTCGTGGGATGATTTCATGGATCTGGGACGAGAAAACCCTGGTGATAAAGGTGAGAAATTCAGCATGAGTAACCTGGCGGCAAAAACATCTCAGGAGATGAACGGAGTTAGCTGGTTGCATGGTGAAGTATCTAAAGATATGTTCCAAAATCTGTGGAAAGGATTCTATCCACAGGAGCTTCATATCGGATATGTAACCAATGGAGTGCATTACGGAACATGGACTGCTAAAGATATGAGGGTATTTTATGAGACTCAGTTCGATGATGACTTCATGACTGATCTTGCCAATAAAAAATACTGGGAACATATTCAGAGTTTATCTGACGGTAAAATATGGTCGATAAGAAAAGATCTTAAGAAAAAACTGATTGATTATATTAAAGACCGTACTTACGAAAACTTATCTACCACACATTCTGATCCATCTACTATTTACGAGGTGATGGAAAAGTTGGATGAAAACTCTTTAACCATTGGTTTCGCACGCCGATTTGCCACTTACAAAAGGGCTCACCTGTTATTTACTGATACAGAAAGATTAGCCCGGATTGTTAATAATCCTGATCGTCCAGTTCAGTTTATATTTTCAGGTAAAGCACACCCTGCTGATGGTGGTGGTCAATCGTTGATCAAGCACATTGTTGAAATCTCGCGTCGCCCTGAGTTTATTGGAAAAATTGTTTTCCTTGAAAACTATGACATGGATATGGCTAAACGTTTGGTTAGTGGTGTAGATGTTTGGTTAAATACTCCAACCCGTCCATTGGAAGCATCCGGTACATCAGGACAGAAAGCCGAAATGAATGGTGTACTTAACTTCAGCGTATTAGACGGATGGTGGTACGAAGGATATCGCGAAAATGCAGGATGGGCACTTACTGACAAACGTACATACGAGAACCAGAATTACCAGGATGAATTGGATGCCGCTGTAATATACAGTATCCTCGAAAATGAGTTGATTCCTGCTTATTACGAACAGGATGATGACGGAATTTCTGCCAAATGGATGCAATATGTGAAGAATTCAATATCATCCATTGCACCTGACTATACAACCAAACGTATGATGGATGATTACCGCAGTCGTTTTTACGATCCAATGGGTAAACGTCTGAAGACTCTGATTGAAGATGATTATAAGATTGCACGTGAGTTGGCAGCATGGAAGCGTAAGGTTTTGTTAAACTGGGATCATGTTGATGTACTGGAAATTGATTTACCGGATATCGGTCGTCAGGAACTTGGAATTGGAGAAGAGTACTCTATTCATGTGGCTATAGATCTTAAACAGTTGTATGGTATTGATGTTGGACTGGAGATGGTTGTTGTTGATGGAAATGATGATGCAAGTCCTAAAACAGTTCATACACATGCTTTCGACCTGGTAAAAGAGGAAGGAACAAAAATTCATTATCAACTTAAACATACCCTTAATTTACCGGGAGTATTTAAGTTTGGAATAAGAATGTATCCGACACATGATCATCTGCCCCACAGGCAAGATTTTAGTATTATGCGATGGTTATAATATTCACAAGGGGCTTCGGCCCCTTTTTTTTGTTTGCTATTGACTTCCTGAATTATTTTTAGAAACTTGATTTACAATTCATTCCAACAAATTAAACCCAGATAATCTAAAAATAAGATGAACTCAAGAAACATTAAGCTTATCGTCTTTCTTGCCCTGCTCATTCATGGCATAGGGCATTTTCAAGGAGTAGTTGCCAGTTTAGGTGTTAAAATTAATAAGGCTGACCCTGCTAAGTCATGGTTGTTTAAAGACTTTAGTGAAAGAACCAATAAAACAATTTGTTTCATCCTATTTCTCACAACAGGAGTATTAGGAATCTTAACAGCACTTGGTTTTAAAGACATATTGGTTGCAAATGAAAGCTGGCAAACACTTGCAGTTATTACTGCATTTTTATCTACAACCTGCCTCATTATTTTTCCCAATGGATTCGCACTGTTTTTTAATAAGGTTGGAGCCATTGCTGTTAATCTCTTTATCTATTATTCAATTTTATTCGCTCAAAAATGGCCGACAGAAATCTTTCAGGAGTGAAAGATTGGCAATTAATTTTTCCGGCTTAATGAATAACAGATGATGAATGTTACCTATCTTCATCAACTATTTAAAGATTCCATGAAATTATTCACAAAGCCAAGACTTATATACCTATTCTCAACTTTAGTACTAATCTTTTTCGGATTGTATATAAGATCAGAATATATAACTATCACCGAATTGATTGAACCCTATATCGGGGATATCATCTGGGGAGCCATGGTATTTTGTTTTTTCGGGGTGTTATTTCCAAAATTAGCGCTATATAAACGGTTATTGGCTGCTTTAATTTTTTCATATCTAATCGAGTTCTCACAATTAATGAAATATGATTGGATTGAAACACTTCGCAGTTATAAAATCATTGCTTTGGTAATTGGTTATGACTATTCAACAAGTGATCTGATCTGTTACTCCATTGGTATTGGAACTGCTTACCTAATTAATAGAAGAATCTTGAGGTACATTATATCCTAAATTAACTCACCAACTTCCATCCGTGCAAAGTCAATTAAATTTTTGGGATTTAATTTGATCTGCATACCACGTTGGCCGGCACTGATAAAGATGAAATCAAAATCTAAACACGAATGATGAATATAATTAGGATAAGGTTTTTTCATACCAATTGGTGTGCATCCTCCTCTGATATATCCGGTAAGAGGCAGTAATTCTTTCATCTGAATCATTTCGGCTTTTTTATTACCCGAAATTTTGGCAGCTTTTTTTAAATCCACCTCATCATTCCCGGGAATCACACAAACGAAAACTCCTGTTTTATCACCCCGTAAGACCAATGTTTTAAAAACCTGTTCTACATTCTGTCCCAATTTAGAAGCAACCGTTGGAGCACTTAAATCCGTTTCATCAACAGTATATTCAACTGTTTCGTATTTTATCTTTTGCTTATCAAGTAACCGAATAGCATTGGTCTTTTTCATTTCTGTTTATTATGTCATAAAAATACATCGAAATTTTTCGTTTAAACGAAAAAAGAGGAAATGCTTCCACTTCCTCCTTTTTTTTATGAATTGTGTTTGACTACAGCATTATAGTTTTACTCAATTTTCCAGCCTTCACCGAGTTGTATTCAATGGTAATTTTACCACTTCCTTCCACAATAAACTCATATTCTTTTTTATCAAACCCCGGAACTGTCACAAATTGAATCTCAGGTTTATATTCTTTATACTTCACATCATCCAGCAATAAATTAGTGATCTGACCACCCGTAATTACTTTTGCACCCTTGATCGAAAGCTGATCTTGTGGGAAAAGTTTTTCTTTAACCGAAATACCTGTTAAACTTGGCATTCCTTTAGCATTGGTTAATCTCACACGTACTCTCTTTAACTTGCCATCCAGCTTTTGAATATCAAAAACATCCATCGTAACTTCTGGTGTTTGCTCGGCCGCGAATAAGATAACAGATGCATTTCGATGCACCAGATCATTGAGCATAAAAGGATGTGGCAAACGGTTACTCATCTTAACCCAACCGCCAATTTCAATCTCACCATACTGCGGATGATTAAATTTAACCCATGGTTTGTATAATTCACCTAAACCAAGATGATCGTTAAACTTTAATTTTTCCCTGTTTGATTCATCTCTGTCCTCCTCTGGTTTTGTAATATCCTTGCGATAAGTTTCCTGCGAACCCATGAACAACTCTCCAACAAATGTGTAAGCGCCACAAATATTATACATAAACTCTCCGTAATCACCTGTTGTTGGATACAATTCCCATGAAGGCATATATCGATATCCGGGTGTCATCTTTTCAGCATTCTGGCCAAGATAATCGTAAAGTTTAACATCAACAGGGGCAAGTGTTTCATCTTTTACAGCCGGGCCACGAAGCCACATACCACCATAATTATGAAACATAAATGCCATAATGATATTGGGTCGTTTCATCACATACTCAGACAAAGCTTTTAATCCAACACCCGACAATGGGTACAATCCCGAACCTCTCTCAATATAATTGGGATTCCAACGATATCCCCAGTTACGGTTTGGATCGAGATATCCTTCTGCATCTTCATTAAATCTTCCGTCTCCGTCATTATCAATACCTTCACTTCCCAACAATGTCCATTCACCTTTTTCACCCGGCTTAACCCTTACCATCAGACGTTCATCTTCAGGGTCTGTTTTATATTTCCCAAAAGGATCGCGAATTCGCATCTGGCAAATGCTTCCATCGCCATCCAGATCATCATAGGTATCTTCATCCAGTAATCCATCCTTATCGTCATCACGAGGGACACGCAGGCTCCGGCTACTATGCATGGTATTGGCATCATTGAAAAAATGAGCACGCCCATCAACATTTACAACAGGTACTATGTAATGCACATTTTTATCAACCACTTTTTTGATTCGTTCATTTTCGTTGTACTTAGTCAACAGCATATTGGCATAATACAAACAGACCTCACCAGCCTGAATTTCATTACCATGAATATTACCATCCACATAGATGCCCGGCTTATCCGACTCTTTTCCGGTGGCTTCATTGTTTATGGTCAAGGCATAAATGTCGCGACCTTCTTCACTTTGTCCCACCACATCAAGCGATGTTAATTTAGGATAGGCCTGATGCAATGCTTTTAACGCCTCGGTTACCTCATCATAGTTGTAGTAAAAATCGAAACGTAACGGCACTTCAATCTTATGTTGTTCATTTTGTGCCATTATGTGATGACCTATCATCACCAATAAAACTAAAAGTATATTCTTCATGGCAGATTATTTTTCGATTTTAACTTCTTGTTCAATATTTACAATTGCAGGACAACTTGTTGCCAACTTCAATACGTCAGACTTACCAGCCTTGATCACCCAAACTAATTTTTGTGCATGGTGACTTTGAACGGATTTAACCCTCACTCTTTCTTTTCCTTCAATGATAGATAATCCATCACCTTTAAGAGTGACCATTAATGGTGCCGGTTGCTGATTGATTTGTCCCATATAGGTAGGATATGGCAGATTTCCGATATTTTCAAGATAAGTCTCCAAACGGTAGACTCCTCCACCCAAAGGGCTAAGTTTTGTGCCAACGAATTTAAATGCAGGTAGCTCACTACAAATACTGGCAAGGGCCGGAATTTGTTTGGCAAGAATTGAAGCGATACTATCCTCAACAGGTGTATTATCCATAAACGGAATCAAACCTCCAATTTCAACTTCGCCCAACTGTGGATGATTATAAACCTGCCAATCTACAAAAGCTTTTTGATTCGTGTTTTTATAATATTCCAGCAATTGCTCTTCTTTGCCTGGCTTTGCTTTTTTAGTTGCTTCAACCTTATCCTTTTTAGTTTTCGTGGTGTCGCTTTTTATTTCAGGTGTCCAAAGATTTACACTTAGTGATGGCACTCCCAATTGAAAGTAGGCCCATAACTCTATCGATCCATTCAACGGATCTTCCGGTTTGATCCTTTTAGTCTGATATCCTTGCTTTTTAAGGTTTGTCTGGTATTTTTTTGAAAGATCTTTATAGAACGAAAGATCTTGTTTCTGAAAATCAGTCAGGGCCTTCTCCATTAGCATTCCAACTACATCTGACTCCTCAATGTCGTATTCAGGATGTGCATCACTAATGGCCTTCACAACCTCTTTCACCGAATAGGTTTGCTGAGGCGATAGCCCTGATATACGGGCAATGCGGCTATTTAACTTTACTTTTTCCGGATCAAATCCTCCTTTACCTGGCTCCGGTATATTGGTTAGTAACGAAGACTCTCCTAAAGTAATACACATATTTATCTCCGGATGATCATATATAAACTTCATTATTCCATATGTCTCACTTGCATAACCAGGCCATAATCCCGAAACTTTATCAAAGTATTTAAAAGCATGTGGGAAGTTTATCCCCGGATTAATTCCGCCCAAACCATCTTCATTAAATAAACCATCTCCATCATTATCGGTACCTTCAGAGTACAATGTCCATCCTCCATCTCCATCTTCATCCTTTGTCATCAAAAGCGAATCGGTTTTTGAAATTGAATACTCACCATCTGGTTTTTTAACACGCATCATGGTAATAAAGCCATCTCCATTCAAATCTTCCACACCATCTTCGTTGGTTTGCTCATCCATATCATCGTTGACAGCAAAAGCATTTTTAGGCGATTTGATTTTTGAAACGGCAAAAAAGTTCTGGGCAGCATCAGGATTACCAACAGGAAGAATGTACCATTTTAACTCTTTATTAAGTTCTTTGTGTGCCGTTAGATACTCAGTAAGGTACAAGGCTCCTTCGGTCGAAAGAGGATTTACACCCTGCATATTGGCAGCTACAAAAACTGCCGGTACATTTTTAAGATCAGCACCAACCTCAATTACTGTCAATTGATTACTTCCAGGACTAGTGGCAATGTTATGCAGTTTTACCTTTCCATTGGATTGATCTTTAATACTTTTAAGTAAGGTTGTGATTTCACTCGTCTTATGATAAGATTTAAAGTGTTCTTCCTTCTGAGCTTTAATCGGAATTGATAGAAGCATTAGGCCGGCCAGGAAGAAGCCAACATGTTTTTGCATAGATTAAATATTAACATTATTAATATAATGCAGCATTCGATTGGGCTACATTTTTACCAGTACGTTGCGTTACGTATACTATTTGGAAAGAACCGCACCATTCAATTGTGCAATTATGAATGATGCAGCTGTAAACTTAAAATAAATGATGTTGTTAACAAAAGGCCAGCTTATTTTTTCAACTTAAAGTCAAATTAATAATACCAGGCAGAACTAATAAACACTCTTTATTTCCTGTTTTTTAATCACTAAAGCCATTCGGGCAGGCAGATACAATAACAAATGATGTTGTCCGTTGGCAATTGCCTGACTATAATACATCTGTCCTTTTTCTATTCGGTTAAATCCACCAAACTTTTCATCATCAGTTGTAAAAAGAACCTTGTATTTACCAGCATTTACTGGTATACCATAACCTGTAAATGATTGAACCGGATTAAAATTAAAAACGAATAAATAGTCACCCCTTGAAAAAGCCAACACCTGATCCGGTCCATTGTCAAAACGATGTTCCAAATATTTATCGAGAACTTTTTCTGAAGCAAAAAGATTTATAGCTGCCTCATCAAACTCATTTAATTGCTTGAATCGCAAATCAGAATTTTTCACCAGAGACCATTGACGACGGGCATACTTAAATGAAAAACCATTTCCTTCTCTTGGAAAATCGATCCATTCGGGATGGCCAAATTCATTCCCCATAAAATTTAGATATCCGCCCGAAGCTGTACCTAAAGTGATGAGGCGAATCATTTTATGTAATGCCATAGCTCTGTCAATCACAAGATTTCTCCAATGTGTTGACATGTGTTCATACATCTCCTTATCTGCCAACCTGAAAATGATAGTTTTATCGCCCACCAAGGCCTGGTCGTGCGATTCGGCATAACTGATGGTATGCTCCTCTACCCTATGCTGACTTAATTCATGATAAATTTGCCCAACATTCCAGTTTTCATCAGCCTGTTCCTTTATCAGTTTTATCCAAAAATCAGGCACACCCATTGAAAGACGATAATCAAAACCGATTCCTCCGTCCTTAATCCTACCCGCTAAACCGGGATAACCACTCATCTCCTCAGCAATGCTTATTGCATATGGTTTTACATCATGAATAAGTTGATTGGCCAGAGTGAGATAACAAAGAGCATCTTCACTGGATACACCATGAAAATAATCATCGTAACCTGTAAAGTCCTTGCCCAAACCATGGTCGTGATATATCATACTGGTAACTCCATCGAAACGAAAACCATCAAAATGAAATTCTTCAATCCAATACCTGCAGTTTGATAACAGAAAGGCTAAAACTTCTTCTTTACCATAATCGAAACATCTTGAATCCCAGGCCGGATGGTCGTACTGATCGAAATATTGGGTGCGGTCGCCATCAAAATTACTTAGTCCTTCCAACTCATTTTTCACCGAGTGTGAATGCACAATATCCATAATAACAGCAATCCCCATGTTATGAGCTGTATTAATCAGCCCTTTTAGTTCTTCAGGTGTACCAAACCTTGAACTGACAGCAAAAAAATTGGACACATGATATCCAAAGCTTCCGTAATACGGATGCTCCTGAATAGCCATCAGCTGAATGGTGTTATAACCAAGCGATTTGATATGAGGCAATACATTTTCGGTAAATTCGGTGAATGAGGCAACCTTTTCTTCCTCAGAAGACATTCCAACATGTGCCTCATAAATCAAAGGATGAAAATCATCAGACTGTATCTTAAATTTAGAATCAGACCAAGTATACTCATGTTCGGGACACCAAACCTGAGCATCAAATCCTTTGGTTGCTTCATCCTGTATCACTCTTTTAGCATAAGAAGGAATACGATGTCCGTCACCACCTTCCCAAAAAACATGCAACTTAAAATGATCTTTATGCGACAGAATATGATCAGGAATAAACAATTCCCATATTCCTTTATCCTTCCTGATAAACTGAAATCCCGGCTTGGGATTCCAACCCGTAAATTCGCCTATCAGATAAATTGCTGTTGCATTAGGTGCCCACTCTCTCAATACCCATTCGCCATTCTCCGAATGCAGTCCCATCCACTCATAGCGTGATGCAAAATGCTTAAGCCCTCCATACATTTCATTTATCTCATCCAGTTTATGAAGAAACTTTTCATGCCGTCGAATTATCTCACTTGTATGTGGTTCAAGCCATGGATCAGTTTTTATGAGGTTGGGTGTGGTCATATTTTATTGTATTATACCGGATTTTAACAGATTTTCAAGATCTTCAGGTGTATCAATGGCAACTGCCTGTTCATGGGTTTCTTCTACCCGAATGGAATAACCATTCTCAAGCCATCTCAATTGTTCTAAAGATTCGGCCAGTTCCAATTGGCCAAGGGGCAGGCGGGTTATTTCATTTAAAACATCCGAACGATACCCATACAAACCAATATGATTATAATACTGATGTTTACTAATCCAATCCTTCTCTGGTTCTGAACGCAGGTATGGAATAGGCGAGCGGCTAAAATAAAGTGCTTTTTTATCTTTACTAACCACTACTTTAGGTTTGTTGGGATTAAATAAATCTTCTGTTTTAGAAACAGGTTTAACCAACGTAGCCAGTTGAGTTTCTTCTTCATTAAAACAATTGGCAACCAAAGCAATCTGTTCGGGGCTAATAAAAGGCTCATCACCTTGTATATTTAAAACTGCATAAAACTCTTTTCCTTCTATTTTCTCAACTTTTTGTAATGCCTCTGCACACCTGTCGGTACCACTCTGATGATCAACTGAAGTCATTACTACCTTTCCTCCAAAACTCAAAACTGCCTTTTCGATGCGTTCATCATCGGTAGCAACATAAACAAAATCAAGGTGTTTTTTGGTTTGTTCATACACCCTTTGAATCATTGGTTTTCCGCCAATATCAGCCAAAGGTTTACCGGGGAAACGGGTTGAGCCAAAACGGGCGGGGATTAATCCCAGAATATTCTTTTCAATCATATAATCATCAAATCGGTTTCATGGTAAATTTAATGATATTTTCTTTCGGCTTCCTATTAACAAAAATTGTTTTGAGCTTTTCCCTGAAAAAACAATGAGAATTGTAACTTTGTCAGTCAATCTGCTAAAATTGCAGTCTAAATATTTTCGACTCAAAAAAAGTAATCCATGGATCTACAGCAAATCAAGCAAAGATTTGGCATCATAGGTAATGCATTTGGTCTCAACAGAGCCATTGATGTTGCCGTACAGGTTGCTCCAACCGACCTTTCTGTATTGATTACTGGTGAGAGTGGTACCGGTAAAGAAGTTTTTCCTCAAATCATTCATCAGAACAGTGCCCGAAAACATGGCCCTTATGTTGCCGTTAACTGCGGTGCCATTCCTGAAGGTACTATTGATTCTGAATTATTTGGCCATGAAAAAGGAGCATTTACAGGAGCTCTTTCTGATCGGAAAGGTTATTTTGAGGAAGCGAATAAAGGAACCATCTTTTTGGATGAAATTGGGGAACTTCCTTTGGCAACCCAGGTGAGACTTTTAAGAGTACTGGAAACAGGTGAATTTATGAAAGTAGGTTCATCAAAGGTTCTTAAAACAGATGTTCGTGTGGTTGCTGCCACTAATGTCGATATGGAAAAGGCAATCAAAGAAAGTAAGTTTCGCGAAGATCTGTATTATCGTTTAAACAGTGTACCCATTAAGATTCCGCCTCTACGGGATCGATCAGAAGATATTTACTTGCTATTCAGAAAATTCTCAAGTGATTTTGCCAATCGTTACCGCATGCCGGCTATCAAATTGGATGAAGACGCTAAAAAACTTTTAATGGGTTATCGCTGGCCGGGTAACATTCGTCAATTAAAAAATATCACAGAACAGATTTCTGTTATCGAACAAAAAAGAGAGATTGATGCAGAGGTTATGAGTCGTTATCTTCCTTATCATACTGGAGGTAATCTCCCAGCCTTAATCGACCAGAAAAGCATGCCTGGAGGAGCCGATTTCAATACCGAAAGAGAAATATTGTACAAAGTTTTGTTTGACATGAAACGCGACATGAACGACCTTAAAAAACTTGTTCATGGCTTACTGGAAGATGGTCCGGTTGTGGCACAAAGTGAGCATGCCAACATTGTTCAAAAGTTATATCAGAATGATGACGGTAGTTTTATAAGTGATAATAATGTGCCCACAGTTCCAACTTTTAACAATGTTTCAAACGATCAGCATACTGGTATTGAGGATACCGAAGAGTTTGTAGAAGAATCATTATCTCTGGCTGATAAAGAAATTGAACTGATAAAAAAGGCATTGGATAAATACAATGGAAAACGAAAACATGCAGCCCGTGAATTAGGTATTTCGGAGCGCACGTTATATCGTAAAATAAAAGAATATCAAATAGAAGGATAATATACTTGGAAGATGATTAAAAACATCAAAATACTAGGTGCATTGGCTCTGATCATTTCAGGATTGGTAGCCTGCAAAATTGAAATGACAATGAGTGGAGCTTCTATCCCTGAAAATATTAAAACCTTTTCGGTTCAATATTTCAACAACCGTGCTCCTTTAATTAATCCTACGTTAAGTCAGGAATTTACTGAAGGGCTTAAAGATCGTATTACGAATGAATCGCGTCTTAAGCTGGCTTCAAATAATGGGGATATTGATTTTTCGGGTGAGATCACCGGATACGACATTCGTCCTATGGCTATTCAGGCCGATGCGGTTTCGGCACAAACCCGATTGACGATGAATGTTAAGGTACGCTACAAAAATTATAAAGACCCGAAAAAGAACTGGGAATCTTCATTCTCCGCTTTTCGTGATTTTGATTCTGATCAGAACATTAATGCGGTAGAAGCTGATTTAACCAAAGAGATGGTAGAAGAAATAACTGAAAATATTTTCAACAAGGCTTTTGCCGACTGGTAGACATCACACATGAACAAAACAGAGTTTTTTGATTACGTTAACAGCCCGGATCGACTGAACAAGGATACCGTTGCTTCACTAAATGAAATTATTGAAGAGTATCCCTGGTTCCAGACGGCTCGTCTGTTGCTTGTTAAAAACCTGCATGTAATTGATCACGTAAAGTTCAATAGCGAACTAAAAACATCTGCAGCTTATATCGTTGATCGTAAACGGCTATTTGATCTGATTCATAATAATGAGATGATCAAAGAAGAGCCTGTTCAGGAAGAGGTGAAGGTAGTGGAGCAAAAAGCTGAAGAACTCGAAATTCCAAAGACAACGATTGAAGAAGAACCGGATGTCAAAAGCCGTTCTTCCATTGAAATGTCGACAAACATCAGTTCTATCAGTGATTATTTCCAGGCTGATGATGTGTATGAAACCAACGATGGAAAAACACTTGATTTTAGTAATCTTGGAATCAAATCTGATGAAGAAGAAGCTCCTGTTGTTCTGCCAAGTGCTGACTTTCTGGAATATGAATCAAGTGACTATACAGGTTATCAGTTACATCATGCAGACAACATTAATGAAGAAGAAAATCGATCATTCTCTGATTGGTTAAATGCCTTACGTCATGCTCCTGTTCAATCCAGTGAAAAAGAGACAGCTAATCCAAAGAGAAAATCACAGCAACTAATCGATAATTTCTTAAATATTGATACCCCAAAGGTTATTGCCAAACCCAATAGTAAACCTAGCAGTAACGGCAACGAACGCCATGAACAAAGTCTTAAGGAAAGTGATGATTTACTATCGGAAACATTAGCAAATATTTACATCAAGCAAAAGCATTACGAAAAAGCTATTGCTATTTATGAAAAGTTGCGTTTGAAATATCCCGAAAAAAGTGTTTACTTTGCCGAGCAAATTAGCAACCTAGAAAAAAGTATTAATAATCAATAAATAGAGAAATATGTATTCGTTTATTTCGATACTAGTTATTATAGCGAGCATCCTTCTAATCCTTATCGTTTTGGTTCAAAACTCAAAAGGTGGAGGTTTAGCTTCTAATTTTTCAGCTTCCAATCAGGTAATGGGAGTTCGAAAAACCACTGACTTCCTTGAAAAAGCTACATGGACTTTGGCTGGTGCTCTTTTAATCCTATCATTTGTTGCAGTAATGGTATTACCTAAAGCTACTGCCAGTAGTGCTGAAGTAGATGAAAAAATTAATGCATTACCACAGCAACAACAAGAAGTACCTGCATTTCCTACTCCGGCAGAAGGTGATCAAACTCAGGAAACAACTACTGAAGGCGCTGAATAGCCTAAGTAGGATGAAAATATAGTAAGCCGGTCTTTCATTGAAGGACCGGCTTTTTGTTTATACCAACACAATGTTAGCTGACAGTCACAGCTAACACATTCTGCAATTTTGACTTTTCATGACACAGCCCCGTGACAGATAACTGAAAAAAAGGCAGACTTTTTATCAAAAATACCCGTAAATTGTATTTGGCATACTTTGTGAGATTCTTGCCAGCGTAAAATAGTTTAATCTTAAAATTTAATAGATATGTCAGATTTAAAAGGTAAAGTTTTAGCCGGTAAAATTTTGGTTAAGCCACAGGAAGCTGAAACTAAAACTTCTAGTGGTATTATCATTCCTGATTCAGCAAAAGAAAAGCCATTACAGGGCGAAGTTGTTTTAGTAGGTGCTGCTAAAAAAGACGAAGAAATGGAAATTAATACAGGTGATGTTGTGCTTTATGGTAAGTATAGCGGAACTGAATTAAACATCGATGGTACTGATTACCTGTTGATGTCTCAGTCTGATGTGTTGTATATCCTTTAAAAATTAGTTAGTTAGTTTTCAGTCAGAAGACAGACGTATATATAAACGTCTAAAATACTGACATTAAGTAACGAAATTAAAAAAAATAAAAATGGCTAAAGAAATAAAATTCAATATTGAAGCTCGCGAACTATTAAAGCAAGGTGTTGACGAGTTGGCAAATGCAGTTAAAGTAACATTGGGTCCTAAAGGCCGCAACGTAATTATTGATAAGAAATTTGGTGCACCAGCCATTACAAAAGATGGTGTATCAGTTGCTAAAGAAGTTGAGTTAGCTGATCCATATGCTAATATGGGTGCTCAAATGGTTAAAGAGGTAGCTTCTAAAACAGGTGATGACGCAGGTGATGGTACTACAACTGCTACTGTTTTAGCTCAGGCAATTATCAACGTTGGTTTGAAAAACGTTACTGCAGGTGCTAATCCAATGGAATTGAAGCGTGGTATCGACAAAGCTGTTGCTGCTGTAGTGGCAAGTATTAAAGATCAATCGCAGGAAGTTGGTGAGCACAGCGAAAAAATTGAACAAGTTGCGACTATTTCGGCCAACAACGACAGTATGATCGGTAAGTTGATTGCTGAGGCAATGGAAAAAGTAAGCAAAGAAGGTGTTATCACTGTTGAAGAAGCAAAAGGTACTGATACAACTGTAGAAGTTGTTGAAGGTATGCAGTTCGACCGCGGTTATATCTCTCCATACTTTGTAACTAATACAGAGAAAATGGAAGCTGAAATGGAACATCCAATGATCTTAATCCACGACAAGAAGATTTCTACCATGAAAGATCTTCTTCCTGTTTTGGAAGCAACTGCTCAGGCTGGTCGTCCTTTGGTTATCATTGCAGAGGATGTAGATGGCGAAGCATTGGCTACATTGGTTGTTAACCGCCTACGTGGTTCATTGAAAGTTGCAGCTGTTAAAGCTCCTGGATTTGGTGACCGTCGTAAAGAAATGTTACAGGATATCGCAGTATTAACAGGTGGTACTGTAATTTCTGAAGAAACTGGTTTGAAATTAGAGAATGCTACTTTAGAAATGCTTGGAGAAGCTGAAAAAGTAACTATCGATAAAGAAAATACTACTGTTGTAAATGGTGCTGGTCAAAAAGAAGTAATTGACGGACGAGTTGCTCAAATCAAAGCTCAGATTGCAAACACAACTTCTGACTATGATCGTGAGAAATTACAAGAGCGTTTAGCTAAATTAGCTGGTGGTGTTGCTGTTCTATACGTAGGTGCTGCTTCTGAAGTTGAAATGAAAGAGAAGAAAGACCGTGTTGATGATGCATTAAGTGCAACCCGTGCTGCTGTTGAAGAAGGTATTGTTCCTGGTGGTGGTGTTGCTTTTGTTCGCGCCATTTCTACTCTTGAAGGATTAAAAGGAGAAACTGAAGACGAAACTACCGGAATTGAAATCGTTAAACGTGCTATCGAAGAGCCATTGCGTCAGATTGCATTCAACGCAGGTAAAGAAGGTGCTGTAATTGTACAAAAAGTTGCTGAAGGAACAGCTGACTTTGGATACAACGCTCGTTTCGACCGTTTTGAAAACCTATTGGAAAGCGGAGTGATCGATCCGGCTAAGGTAACTCGCGTAGCTCTTGAAAATGCTGCTTCTATTGCTGGTATGTTCTTAACTACTGAGTGTGTTTTAGTAGAAGAAAAAGAAGAAGCTCCAGCTATGCCTCCTATGGGCGGCGGAATGGGTGGCGGAATGCCAGGTATGATGTAAAATTATCATTCTTAATATAGAAAAAGGGATTCATATGAGTCCCTTTTTTTTTGTTTCTCTAAAAACGGATCATTCAAAAATTAATCGTTTGTACTATTAAATATTTGATGACCTGTTAAAAGATTTAATTCCCCATACTATCTACACTTAACAAAACTCAATACAAGTCTTGATTGCTTCCTAATTTTATTAGTAATTTTACTTTCATCGGCTTGAAGTGATAATTCAAGGAAATAAGTATCTTTGCACACCTGATTTGTGAAGTTGAAAAAAAGAGGTTGAACGAGCAGTATAATAGTTTTTAAATGAAGAACATACGTAACTTTTGCATCATAGCCCATATCGACCATGGTAAAAGTACCCTGGCAGACCGCTTATTGGAATTTACCAAAACTGTTTCAGATAAAGATCTTCAGGCTCAGGTTCTGGATGATATGGATCTGGAACGTGAGCGAGGCATTACTATTAAGAGTCATGCCATACAAATGGACTTTGAATACAATAATGAAAAATACGTTCTGAACCTGATTGATACCCCTGGACACGTTGACTTTTCATATGAGGTATCACGATCCATTGCTGCCTGTGAGGGAGCTTTATTGATTGTTGATGCAACACAGGGTATTCAGGCACAAACTATATCGAACCTTTATCAGGCTATCGAACACGATTTGGAAATTATTCCTATCCTCAATAAAATGGACTTACCCAATGCCATGCCTGAGGAAGTGGAAGATCAGATTATAGACCTGATTGGCTGCGATCGCGAAGATATTATCAGAGCCAGTGGTAAGACCGGCGAAGGTGTTGAAAACATTCTGGAAGCATTAATCCACCGAGTACCTGCTCCGGTTGGGGATCCTGATGCTCCGCTTCAGTGTTTGATTTTCGACTCAGTATTTAACTCTTTTCGTGGTATCATCGCTTACTTTAAAGTTGTAAACGGAAGCATCAGCAAAGGAGACCTTGTTAAGTTCTTTAACACCGGCAAACAATATGATGCTGACGAAATTGGTGTTCTGCGCCTTACTATGGAACCCCGAAAAGAACTACGTACCGGTGATGTAGGTTATATCATTTCAGGTATTAAAACCAGTAAAGAAGTAAAAGTGGGTGATACCATTACCCATGTAAAAAATAGTTGCAGCAAAGCCATTTCAGGTTTCGAAGAAGTAAAACCAATGGTATTTGCGGGTGTTTATCCGATTGATGCCGAAGACTATGAAGACTTACGCGCGGCAATGGAAAAACTTCAGTTGAATGATGCCTCCTTAACTTACGAGCCTGAATCATCGGCAGCACTTGGATTCGGATTTCGTTGTGGGTTCTTAGGTCTGCTTCATATGGAGATTATCCAGGAGCGTCTGGATCGTGAATTTGACATGGCTGTAATTACTACCGTGCCTAACGTGCCATATATTGCGCACACCAAAAAAGGTGAAATTATCCATATTCATACACCATCCGAGTTACCTGAACCCACTGTGCTGGATCATGTAGAAGAACCTTATATTAAGGCTTCCGTCATTACAAAGGCTGATTACATTGGAAGTATCATGTCGCTTTGTTTGAACAAGCGAGGTACTTTAATGAAACAGCATTACCTGACAGCTGATCGTGTTGATCTGGAATTTGATATGCCATTGGCTGAGATTGTATTTGATTTCTACGACAAGTTGAAGAGTATTTCCAAAGGTTATGCATCGTTTGACTATCACCAAACAGGTTTTAGGGCTGCCAAACTGGTTCGGTTGGATATTCTGCTTAATGGAGAAAGTGTAGATGCTCTTTCATCACTTATCCACTTCGATAATGCGCAGACATTTGGCCGCCGTATGTGTGAGAAATTGAAGGAACTGATACCTCGTCAGCAATTCGACATTGCGATTCAGGCTGCCATTGGTGCTAAAGTTATTGCCCGCGAAACAGTTAAAGCCGTTCGTAAAGATGTAACTGCCAAATGTTATGGTGGAGATATCTCGCGTAAACGTAAACTATTGGAAAAACAGAAGAAAGGTAAAAAGCGTATGAAGCAGGTGGGTAATGTGGAAGTTCCGCAAAAGGCCTTCCTGGCAGTACTTAAGCTTGACTAGACAAACATTATATATTATAAACGCGCAAGGAATTCACTCTTTGCGCGTTTTTATTTTATCAAAAAGAACAATCGCTATCCTTCTTTATCCTTCTTCAACAGATTGTAGATGGTCGACTTTCCCATATCCAGTTTATCAGCCACCAGTAATACATTGTTGTTATATTTTTTAAGGTAATGACGAATAATCCGTTCGGTAAATTCTTTCAATGTCATTTCCTCATTAAAAAGATCTTCTTCGGATTGAGTTGAGTTAAAAATAATGTGCTCCTGATCAATAATATTGGAATTTGTCATTACAGCTCCTAATTCAACAACCGCCTTTAACTCACGAACATTACCCGGAAACCGGTGACTTAATATTTTTTTCTTGGCAGCTGGTGTCAGTTCCAGTTTCTCCAATCCATTTTCCTTACAAAAGGCTGCAATAAAGTGCTGAGTAAGTAAAAGTGTGTCATTCCTCCTATCTTTCAATGGAGGCAGATGAATTGGCAAACCCAATAATCGATAGTATAAATCTTCACGGAAATTACCTGCCCGCACTTCTTCTGCCAAATCCTTATTGGTTGCCGTTATGATACGGGTATTAATTTTAATAACTGCATTTCCTCCAACACGTGTAATTTCGCGTTCCTGAAGCACACGCAATAGCTTAACCTGCAAATTAAAATCCATCTCCCCTATCTCATCCAGAAAAACTGTACCTCCATCAGCTTCTTCAAATTTTCCTTTTTTTGAAGTTATGGCTCCCGTAAACGCTCCTTTTTCGTGACCAAAAAGCTCACTCTCGATCAATTCTTTAGGAATAGCCCCCATATTAACTGCAATAAACGGACTGTCTTTACGGGGTGAGTTATAGTGAATGGTTTTTGCGATCAATTCCTTACCCGTTCCTGTCTCACCATAAACCGAAACATTTATGTTGGGTACTTTAATGGCTTTATCTATCAAGGCAAAAACCTCTTTAATAGCCGGACTATCGCCAATAATAGCATTCTTATACTGGTATTTATTGCTGATTTCAGACTTTAGCTGACTTATCTCGTTCTTAAGATTCTTGTTTTTACGGATGTTTTGAATACTGTGTAACAGTCGATCCTTAATATTCTCATCCTTTGTTATGTAATCGTATGCACCTTCCTTCAGTAGTTGAACAGCAGTAGAAATATCATCCTGACCAGAAATCACAATCACATCAATCTCAGGATTAAAACGCTTAATTTTTTTCAGAATTTCATTACCAGTAAAATCAGGCAACCCCAAATCAAGAGTTACCACATCAGGATTATCGTTTAAATTTCTGATAAAATCCTTACCATTAAAATAAGACTGTACCTCATAATCAGGATTGAGCTTCAAAGTGTGTTCAATCAGTTTATTAAACACCTTATCATCCTCAATAACATTAATTCTCATGATTCAATATCTTTGGTCTGTTCAATAACCAACCCTTACGAATGGTTTGCAATTCAGCGATAATTGGTAAATTTAGAAATTGTTTTTACTCTACAGGGCAATTTTTGTGTTTTAATGAAATATTTTTGCTCAAATTGAGTTTTAATCTTGATTAAGAAGACGTCGCATTACATGATATATAGAAGAACCGGTTTTGTACTTATTGTAATATTAGTGCTGGTTGGCTGTAGCACAAAAAAGAATACATGGCTCAGCCGTAACTACCATAACCTAACTGCCTATTACAATGTCTATTTCAATGGCAAGGAAGCCCTCAATGCAGGTGTAAAATCCATCAGGGATGGTTATAACAATGATTATAACCGTATTCTTCCCATGTATGAGTCATCTGATAAGAGTGCCATTGGTGTGGCAACGAGCAATATGGAGCGTGCTATCGAAAAAGGTGGAAAGCTGATTAAAAAACATTCCATTACCGCCAAACCAAAGAAAAAATCCGGATCAAAAAGTACCCGGTCCGCAGAATTTTATTCACAAAAAGAATATAATGAGTGGGTTGATGATGCTTACCTTTTGATTGGTAAAGCTCAGTTTTACAAACATGATTTTTTACCTGCTATCCGAACTTTTCAATATGTTATTCGTGAATACAATAATAAGCCTGCTCAATACGAAGGGCTTATTTGGCTTGCACGGGCATATACTGAATACCAGGATTACATTGGAGCTTTGTCGGCACTTGAAAGCTATGATTTGGGAGGCAATGCCCCTATCGATTTATATGGAGAGTATATGGCTGCTTATGCTAATTTATTGCTGAAGCAGGGAAAATATCCTGAAGCCATTCCTTACCTTAAAAATAATATTGCCAACAATGTGGACCGTAAACAACGACTTCGGTTTACATACATCCTGGGGCAGCTTTATCTCGAAACAAATCAGAAAAAAGAAGCAGTAGAAGCATTTACTTATGTTTCCAAAAATAGCCCTGATTACGAAATGACATTTAATGCAAAAGTGATCAAAGCTTCTGTACTCTATAATGATGCCGATATTGCAACTGTTAAAAAAGAGCTGACAAAACTACGTAAAGATAAAAAGAACAAAGAATATCTTGATCGTATCTATTGGGCTTTCGGACAGGTATCGGAACAGGAAAACGACCTCGACGAAGCGTTGGCCTATTATATTAAATCGATCAACAGCAGTATTGATAATAATGATCAGAAAGCTCAATCGTATATTGATGCTGCCGAAATATATTATAATCGTTTCGACTACCCCGATGCCTACTACTATTACGATAGCGCGCTGATGGTAATCAACGAGGAGGTTGAATCGTATGACGAATTAGTAGAACGACATGCTGGCTTAAGTGGCTTGGTTGAGAACATTCTGATTGTTGAGAACGAGGATAGTTTGCAACGTCTGGCAGATATGAGTGAACCTGTATTACTGGCTTACCTGGATGACATCATTGACAAAAAGAAGAAGGAGGAAGAAGAACGATTAGAGCGTGAAAGACAAGAAAAGGAAGATTCTGAAGATCCATTTTTCCTGCAGAATAATCAAAGCACTGTAAATTCAAATCAATCAGGCGGCAAATGGTATTTTTATAACCAGGTATCGAAAGCATCAGGGAAAACTGAATTCCAGAAACGTTGGGGTAAGCGTAAGCTTGAAGATAACTGGAGACGGAGTGATAAGAGTAAAAACATGGATGAGGATTTGATGCCTGAAGATCCGTTTGATGCCCCGGATAATCCACTTGCTGATGCATTAGGTAAAAAAGCAGATGAGGCAGCAGAGGAAGATTCTCCATCAACTCCTTCATCAGGAAATATTCCTACTCGTCAGCAGTTACTGGCTGACATTCCGCTTACTCCTGAAGCCAGAGCCGTTTCAGATGATAAGATTGAAACATCGTTGATGGAGATGGGACTTTTGTTCATGGATCGCCTGGAGAACTACCCAAAATCGATAGAATCTTTAGAGGACCTGCTGAAACGATATCCTGAAGGTCGCATGAGAGATCAAGCTTTAGTAGCTCTTTATAATGCTTATCGACTAAATAGAGATGAGACCGGTATGGCATCAACCCGTCGAAGACTTGAAACCGAATTTCCAGACAGTCGTTTTGTAACTTACCTGAACGATCCGGATTTCTTTTCTAAACTGGATAAGATTCAGAAAGAACAAGATCTTGCCTACGAAAAAACATATGAAGACTTTCTCTTTGGTCGTTTTATCGATGTAATAGGAAAAAGTAGTGAGGTAATCGAATCAAAGAATGATAATCCTTTATTGCCTAAATATTATCTTTTAAGAGCACTATCTCAAGGAAAACTAGGTAACACAGGTTTCTTTAGAAGCGATCTCGACTCATTAATTATCAAAGCACCAGGGACAGAAGAATCTGCTTTGGCTGAACAGCTTATTAAGCACCTGGAAGAAGGAAAGACACCTGTTCAGGGAACTTTGTTTTCGGCAACACCTCAGGGATCAAGAACAAGTTCGGATATCAACAATCTGTCCGATGAAGGTGGAACATCTGCCAACCAACTTCAGTTTGTTTATACCGAAAACGAACCATATGAATTAGTGGTTATGAAGATTGAACCTGCTAATGTGAACCGGGCAATTTACAATGTGGCAGATTATAACTTTTCGCGCTACTTATTGCACGATTTCGAAATAAAAGAGCAAACGTTGATAAATGGTGACAAAGCCATCATCGTTAGTGGATTTAAAAACAAAGGTGAGGCAATGGACTATTTCTATTCGTTGCGCGAAAGACCCGAGTTTTTCAAATTTGACTTTTTTAAAGACAACATTGCTGTTATCTCACAATCAAATGCCAATAAGTTCTATTTATCAGGTCTGATAAAGGAATACATGGAATTCTTCAACACTTACTATCTGACCATGGTTACGAAAAAAGAGCTGGACAAAGTAAGAAAAGAAGAACCTGAAATTGATGAAAGTGCTTCAAAACAAGAGGAAGAAAAAGTTGAAGAATTAATTGAAACTACTGCTGAACAAGCAAAAGAAACAACGGAAGTTGAAGAAAATAAAGCAGGCGATAAAGTAGAAGAAGCAGCCAATGTTACAACATCACCTGTTGCTGATTCAACTAAAACTGAAGAAGTAAAGCAACCGGAAAAACCAAAACGAAGATCTATTTATAGTTATGCTCCGGATACGACACATAATATTATCGTAATAATTGAGAAAACAAGGTTAGATTACAATAGACTAAAAACAATCTATGCCAATTTCGCACGCAACAAATTTGGAACCCGAATAAAAGTAGATTTGATTGATCTCGGCTCCAATTATCGTGCTTTAAATATTGCCGGATTCAATAACGCAGATGAAGCCAAAGCATTTATTGGTGAAATAAACTCCAATGATTTTCTTACGCGTGATATCATTCGAAAGGAACACTTTATTTGGAGTATATCACCAGCGAATCTTGAAATTCTGTTGAAGAGACCAACTCTCAGATCTTATGAAATGTTCTATAAAGATTATTATTAGTTAAGAAAGGGAAAGTTATGAGCGACAGCAACATAAAAATTCTATGGGTAGATGATGAAATAGAGCATTTACGGGCACATATCATGTTTCTGAAAGAAAAAGGTTATACCGTTGAAACATCTACAAATGGTCAGGATGCACTTACAATGGTTGAGAAGAGTTTTTATGATCTTATCTTTCTGGATGAAAACATGCCTGGCTTATCCGGTCTCGAAACACTCAACTTCTTAAAAGAACTTCGTTCTGAGATTCCGGTGGTGATGATCACCAAGAGTGAAGAAGAAGATATCATGGATCAGGCCATCGGCAATAAAATAGCTGATTACCTTATTAAGCCTGTGAACCCAAGACAAATTCTTCTTACCATCAAAAAGAATCTTAATACCAAAGAGCTGGTTACTAAGACCACCACTTCGGGCTACCAGTCGCAGTTCGGGAAAATTGCACTCAAAATAAACGACTCGTTTACCTATAAAGATTGGGTTGAAGTTTACAAACGAATCATCTATTGGGAGCTTGAATTGGAACAGGGAGATGGAGCGATGGACGAAGTGCTTCGCATGCAGAAAAACGAAGCAAACCAGTCGTTTACAAAATTCATCAAAAAAAATTACATCGACTGGTTAAATAACGAAGATGATGCACCATTGATGTCACATCATCTGATAAAAAACAAAGTATTGCCCCTTCTCGATCAGGGTAAAAAAGTTTTCTTTATTGTGATAGATAACTTCCGATACGATCAATGGGAAGTATTAAAAAGGGTTATTTCATCAGATTATCTGATTGAAGAGGAAACTCCTTTTTACAGCATATTACCTACAGCGACCCAATATGCACGTAACTCAATTTTCTCAGGCCTTTTACCTTCTCAAATAAAAAAGATGTTTCCTCAATTCTGGGTTGATGAAGATGAAGAAGAGGGTAAAAACCAATACGAAGAAGAGTTATTAGGTACTTTGTTCGATCGATTCAGAAAAAAAGCAAGTTACAGCTATCATAAAATAACCGACAACGAAGGCGGCAAAAACATGCTGGATAATCTCCACAGTCTTTTGGAAAATGATTTAAATGCCATTGTTTTCAATTTTGTGGATATGCTCTCCCATGCCCGTACTGAAGTTAAAATGATTAAAGAGCTGGCACGCGACGAAGCAGCCTACCGATCCCTAACCTTATCATGGTTCAACCATTCTTCGTTAAGAGAATTACTTCAGCGTTTGAAAGAAGAAGACGTGACGATTATCTTAACTACCGATCATGGAACAACAAGGGCTCAGAATCCTGTTAAAGTTATTGGTGATCGCAATGTAAACACGAATTTACGTTATAAGCAAGGGAAAAATCTTGCATATAAAGAAAAAGAGGTATTTGAAATTAAGCAACCTGACAAAGCCTTTTTACCAAAACTAAATATTTCAACCACATACATTTTTGCCTGCAACAGCGACTTTTTTGCCTATCCTAATAATTACAATCATTACGTAAGTTATTATCGCGATACCTTTCAGCATGGCGGTATTTCACTTGAAGAAATGATAATACCTTGTTCCCAGTTAAAAGGCCGAAAATAATTGATGACTTTTTCGTTTCCAAAGATTATTTTTGCAGACACAATAGTATGATATGAATACATTTTATATTGATTCATTAGATAAAATCGATGAGGTTGCACAAGCCTTTCTTGCTGAATATGCCGACGAACGGGTGATGGCTTTTTATGGAGAAATGGGAGTTGGCAAAACTACTTTTATTAAAGCGCTTTGTAAGGCATTAAACATTGAAGACACAGTTAACAGCCCTAGTTTTGCCATTGTAAACGAATACCATAACCAGGAAGATGATATTGTTTACCATTTCGATTTTTACAGGCTGAAAGAAGAGGAAGAGGCTTACGACATGGGTTATGAAGATTACTTATACTCAGGGCACCATTGTATGATTGAATGGCCTGAAAAGATTGCTTCATTATTACCCAAAGGTCGTCTTGAGTTGCACATTACTGAAGAAATGGATGGAAGGCGAAAACTAACCATTGAGAAACAATAACTTTTCTGAAAGTTGATCTTTTTTGCTATCTTCAGGCAGATTGGAATTTACATAAATAACAGGTAGCATTTAACTTATGATGGGCGAAAACAAACCTTATTCTTTAATGGGACAGACACACTTGTTACCCAGAGAAGAAATGCTTGAAACAGGAAAGAGAAAGAAGTTAGTTACCATAGGCATTCCCAAAGACTTTTCTTTCTTCGAAAACCGTGTTCCTCTTTCACCGCAAGGTGTTGAGCTACTTATTGCCAATGGCCATTCGGTTCTTTTTGAAGCAGGCGCAGGCGACAGGGCCAATTATTTCGACCATGATTTTGCTGAATGCGGAGCCAAAATAGTTCAGAAAAAAGAAGTTTTTACGGCCGACATCATTCTTAAGATTTCAGCTCCCAACGACGAAGAAATAGAACTTCTAAAACCGAATCAGGTTGTTTTTTCACTTATTTATCTATACAATCAAAGTCGTGCATCCATCCAAAAAATGATGGATAAAAAGATTATTGCTATTGGCTACGAAGTTTTAAAAGATGGTAATGATTGCTACCCTATCATACGTAGCATGAGTGAGATTGAAGGAGCTGCTTCTGTAATGATAGCAAGTGAATACCTGAGTAAAGCTCATAATGGGAAAGGTGTATTATTAGGTGGCATTACCGGTATTTCGCCAGCCGAAGTAGTTATTTTAGGTGCAGGCACAGCAGGTGAATTTGCTGCCAGAGCTGCATTAGGTTTAGGTGCATCTGTTAAAGTTTTTGATAACTCGTTTCACCGACTTCGGGAACTTGAACGTAATATTGGACAACGCATTTTTACTTCAGTATTACATCCACCGGCTGTAACAAAAGCCATGCAAAGTGCAGATGCTTTGATCGGAAGTCTTCGTTACCTGCAGGCAGGACATACATTTATGGTTACTGAAGATCAGGTTTCGCAAATGAAACCCGGCTCTATCATCATTGATTTAAGCATGGATCAGGGTGGCTGTATTGAAACAAGTAAGTGTACTAATTTTGATCGCCCTATCTTTCATAAACATGGAGTAATTCATTATTGTGTACCTAATATTGCCTCAAGAGTTTCACGCACTTCATCCATTGCCTTAAGCAATATATTTGCTCCTATCCTATTGAGCATAGGCGAGTCAGGAGGCATTCAAAATTTAATAAAAGAAAATTTAGGCATCAGCCAGGGTGTGTATCTGTACAAAGGAATACTTACAAACAACTTGATAGCCAATCGCTTTAGTTTACCTTCTAAAGATATTGGTTTACTAATGGCTGCCTTTTAAGGTTGAATGCGGCATTGTTTATTTGTGATGATTCAAAGGGTATAGTAAATCGGAAACAAGCTCCTTTCTTGTATTCTTTATCCAACCAGATTTGGCCGCCCAAAGTCTCTACATATTTCTTTGATATGGCTAACCCCAGTCCGTTGCCACCAAACTCACGTTTAAAACTATCAGACCCCTGACGGAACATATCGAAAATAACTTCATCCTGACCAGGCTGAACTCCAATGCCATTATCTTTCACAAAAAACATTAGTTGATCATTCTGAACCTCATAACCAAAGCTTATTTCACCACCTTCATTTGTGAATTTCAAGGCATTATCCATGAGATGTTTCATCACTTTTGATAAAGCTTCCTGATCAGAAATGATGACATCCATTCCGTCTTTCAAACCATTTTCAAAATTGATATTGACACTCTTTTTAATAACTGATGCTTGCTTTGCAAAATAGGTATGAGTATGCTCCATTAAGTCATTCAACACAACCTTGCTATATTCTTCCTGCATCAATCTGGTTTGCAACTTCGAAATATCAATCAGGTCATCCATTACCTTAAGCAGCTGCAAACCATTTAAATTGACTATATCAACGTACTCATCCCGTTCTTCAACAGTCAATGAATCAGACCGAAGCAGTTCCATAAATCCAAGAATCACGTTTAAAGGAGTTCTTATCTCGTGACTTAAATTAGCAAGGAATGTTGATTTTAACTGATCGTATTCTTTTGATTTAAGTTGGGCTTTGCGCAATTCTGCAACTGAATAATCTAGTTTCTTATTTTTATCTTTTAAAGCACGATGCATCAGTTCCAACTCAGCATTACGCTTTCTAACTTCTTCTTTAGCTTGCAAATGTATAATCTCTGTACTCAAACGGGGAGTAAACAAATACATCAGTGATTCAATTGTTTTATAATCCTGAATAATTGGATCTTTAAATAAAGCCACTATTATTCCAATTGGCTCATCTGAAGAATTAAATAACGGAATTCCTATATAACCTTCTACAAGATTTTCTGACAAAGGTGTATTTCTGGTAAATTGTTCCCAGGCACAACTGGTAATTGTATGTGTTTTCTTTCCGACAACATTGGCACAGGGAGTGTCATTCATTTGATAAACAATATTGTCATAAAAATCAGTATTACTACAATAAACCAAAGACTCAATTGAGTTTTGTTTATTCTGATAGGTACCAATCATTAAATAATCCGCTGAGATTAATCCACATATTTTCTGACCTATATAACGAAAATAATCATCACCTATATGGCGATTACTCGGTGAAAAAATATCATAAATCACAGGCTCAACCTTCTTGAAGGTTTCAAGTAAATTATTATGTTTTTTATTCCTGAAAAATAATCTCTTCCAATCCATGCAAAATACTTAACACCACCAAAATATATAAAATACACTTCCTTTATAATTTATTTTGATTAGTTGCTCTTATTTGTAGTTTGAATGCATTATTAACACAATAAAATTTTAACTATTACCGAATAAAACAAATGTTAAATCTTTAATAACCTGCTGCATTTCCATCTTTCCTGGATTCAGATGCACCAAAATAAACACCTTTTTCTGGGTCATACCAGATTGCCTGATAACCACCATATTCCCCCGGCGAATAAGTAACCCGGTGACCTAACCGCGTTAATCCCAAAATTTGTTGCGGATCAAATCCTGTTTCCAGATGAATCTCACCTCTTCCTTTTGAGGAAAGTCCTGTGGGAGTAGATGATCCATCGTGACTAAAACGGGGAGCATCACCTGCTTCCTGAAGATTCATACCGAAATCAATGATATTCATTAAAATCTGAACGTGTCCCTGTGGCTGAAAATCACCTCCCATCACGCCAAAACTCATCACAGGTTTTCCATCTTTCGTTACAAAAGCAGGAATTATGGTATGAAACGGTCTTTTGCCAGGCTCAAATACATTTGCCTGATCAGGATTTAAAGAGAAAAGTTCCCCTCTGTCCTGCAACATAAAACCCAATTCCGGTGGAACCATTCCTGATCCCATTCCACGGTAATTACTCTGAATCAGCGAAACCATATTGCCCCATTGATCGGCTACAGTCAGATATATTGTTTCTCCGGCACTTATTTCACCAGCCTGATAAGATCCTGCACGTTCTTCATTAATTAAATTCCTCCGTTCACTGCCATATTCATCAGAAATTAATTTCTCAACCGGAACATCTGCCATTTGCATATCTGCATAATACTTAGCCCGGTCTTCAAAGGCAAGCTTTTTTGCTTCAGTTACCAAATGTAAATGACGTGCAGTGCCATATTCATCTTTTCTGAAAGAATATCCTTTTAAGATAGATAACATTTGCAGGGCTGTTATACCCTGACCATTGGGTGGCAACTCCCATATATCATAACCCCTGTAATTTATTGAAACAGGATCAACCCACTCGCTATGGTGTGCTGCAAAATCTTTCGTTGAAAGAAAACCACCCTGACTTTTAATAAAATCTGCAATTGTTTTTGCCACTTCACCTTTATAAAAACCATCCCGACCTTTATTCGCAAGTATTTTATAGGTGTTAGCTAAATATGGATTCTTAAATATTTGTCCTTTCTCAGGTGCTAAACCATTATTGGTATAGGTATCAACCACGTTGGGGTACTTTTCAAATCGGTTTACAGATAGTTTCCAATAATAAGCAATAAGCTCAGTTAATGGAAATCCGTCTTCAGCATAATTGATTGCGGGCTGCAAAATATTCTTCATTGGAAGTTTTCCAAATTTAGAGTGTAACTCAAACCAGCCATCAACACACCCGGGCACTGTAACAGGTAATGGACCAAATGACGGAATCATATCTAACCCCTGATTTTTAAAATAATCCAATGAAAGATCTTGTGGTGATCGTCCACTTCCATTTAAACCATAAAGTTTCTGTGTTTTTGCATCCCAAACAATAGCAAACAAATCACCGCCAACTCCAGAACCGGTTGGCTCCATCAACCCTAAAGTGGCATTGGCAGCAATAGCCGCATCAATGGCTGATCCACCTTGTTTCAGTATATCTAATCCTACTTGTGTTGCTAACGGATGACTTGTGCAAACCATTCCGTTTTTACCGATCACCTCACTTCTCGAAGCAAAATTTCTTCCGGTTATCCGATCCTGTGCACTCGCTAAAACCGGAATTAATATGAGCAAGACAAATACTTTTATTCTCATGATATTAACCTCTTGTTGTTACACAGATAAAAGTATAAAAAAACAGCGAGAGGTTCATGTAATAAACCTTTCGCTGTTCAAAAACTTATTATTGAATAAACTTATGCTCTTGCCAATTTACTTTCAGGTCGGTTTATATAGTTATAAAAAATACCTACCAATAAATTACTGTCCATGTCAGGACGAATAGGTATAATTAAATCTGCAAACGTATCTGCAAACGAAATTTGTAATTCATTACGTTTTGGGAAATCAATGCTGCTAACCTTAGCGTGAGTTCTAATTTCTCCTAATGCTACAATTAATTTAATATCCATCTTTCTTTCCTTTTAGCGTTTAGTTTACCGTCCGCCGTCTATTGTTTTCCTGATGTAAAAATAGGTGCCATTAAACTCTTAACCAAAGGATTTAAAGGCTTTTCCACAAGATCAAAATTCTTTGCGGTTAAAATATCAATAAAGAAGGATGAATGAAATTGCATATGGATGAATACTATTTTTTCGATGGTGAATACACTTCATTAAAGAGAAATATCTGAGCAGCTAAAAATAAATGAGGACTAAATCAGTTTATTGTTAGGATACCTTTCTTATACAAAGGTCAAAACAAGGCAAGAAAATTAACCCTATAATTGAGTAGTTTTTTTACCTTTGTTTTCGTTGAAAAATCTTCATCAATAAATGGCAAAAACAGAAAAAAGCAAGACACTAGTTCAGAAGTTAAAACATAAATACCGACTTGCTGTCTTTAATGAACAAACATATGAAGAAGTCTTTGGAATGAGACTTTCAAGACTGAATGTTTTTATAAGCATTGGTATCACTTTTATAATTCTGATCATTTCTGTTATTTATCTGATTGCCTTTACAGGATTGCGCGAATACATACCTGGCTATCCATCCGGGAAAGAAAGACGTATGATCATTCAAAATACGCAAAGGGTAGACAGCCTGATTATGGAAATTGAAAGACGCGACAGATTCTTTAGAGATATCCGGGCAATCATGTCTGGTGAGTTACCAGAAGGTGCTACAGCTGAAGACCTCGATAGTACCGGCTCCATTAACAATAATAAAATAACCTTCAAAAAATCAGAAGAAGATTCAATCTTTAGAGAACAAGTTGAGCAGGAAGAGAAGTTTAACCTTTCTGCCTTTGAAACTACCAGCTCTAAACTTGAACTGGAACATCGCTTTCTATTTTCTCCATTAAAAGGGGTTGTTGTTAATAAATTCGGTGAATCAGAAGGTCATTTTGGAGTTGATATTGTTGCAAAAGAAGGAGCCAGAGTTAGTTCCGTTCTTGATGGAACCGTTATTTTTACCGGCTGGACTGTTGAAACAGGATATGTCATTCAGGTACAGCATAGTCATAACCTTATCTCGTTGTATAAGCATAACGAACGACTCTTAAAAAGTATGGGTGATAAGGTGCAGGCAGGTGAAGCCATTGCTCATGTTGGTAACTCAGGCGAATTAACAACCGGTCCACATTTACATTTCGAACTATGGTATAATGGCGTTGCTGTAGATGCCGAACAATACATCTCATTTGAGTAACGACAAAATATACACACAAGGGTAGATTCATGTTAAAAAAGATAGCGATTCTTGGATCGACAGGATCCATTGGCAGGCAAACACTTGAGGTTATTGAACAACATCCGGAAAACTTTTCAGTTGAGATATTAACAGCCAATAACAGTGCTGAACTACTCATTGAACAAGCCATAAAATTTAAGCCAAACACTGTTGTAATAGGGAATAAAGAAAAATATAAGCAGGTCAGTGATGCTTTAATTGACCATGATATAAAAATTTACGCAGGCGAAGAAGCAATTGCACAGGTGGTTGAGATGAATACGGTTGATATTGTTTTAACAGCAATGGTTGGTTTTTCAGGATTGCTCCCAACAGTTAATGCTATCAAAGCCGGAAAAACAATAGCCTTAGCTAATAAAGAAACCATGGTGGTGGCAGGTGATATAATTACCAAACTATCCCATGAATACAAAGTTAGCATCTTGCCCGTTGACTCAGAACATTCTGCTATCTTCCAATGTCTGGTGGGTGAATATCATAATCCAATTGAAAAAATTTATCTAACTGCCTCAGGTGGCCCTTTCAGAGGTAAGAATGTTGAGTTTCTTAGGAAAGTAACCAGGTGTCAGGCATTAAATCATCCTAACTGGAGTATGGGCGATAAAATCACCATTGATAGTGCTTCGTTGATGAATAAAGGTCTGGAAGCGATTGAAGCCAGATGGTTATTTGGATTGCGTCCGGAACAGATTGACATTGTAGTACATCCTCAGTCTATCGTTCATTCATTGGTTCAGTTCGAGGACGGATCTATGAAAGCGCAGATGGGATTACCGGACATGCGCTTACCTATTCAATATGCCTTATCTTTTCCTGAAAGACTAAAGGTAAATTTTGAGCGTTTTAACTTTTTAGACTATCCTTCATTAACTTTTGAAAAAGCGGACATTAAAGTATTCCGAAATCTGGATCTTGCATTTGAAGCGATGAAAAAAGGCGGTAATCTGCCATGTATACTTAATGCAGCTAACGAAATTGCTGTCGATAACTTCTTAAAGAGTAAAATTGGTTTTGTTGAAATGTCGGATATTATTGAAAAAACAATGGAACTGTCAACATTTATTGCTGCTCCAACGTTTGATGATTACCTAAACTCAAATGCAGAAGCCCGGGAACTGGCTTCAGAAATAATTAAGAAGAGAAATTAAAATTTAATGATTAAACCGCAGCTGATCTAAATGTCAAAAAGAGACTCTTACACTTGAGCTGTTAATGGTTAATCTACTTTAAACAGAAAAAGATATATTTGTTGCCTAATTACGAAAACTGATATTAATGGATATTTTTATAAAAGCCGTACAATTAATTCTAAGTCTTTCCATACTCGTTATTCTGCACGAGTTTGGCCATTTCTTTTTTGCCCGTTTATTCAAAATCAGAGTGGAAAAATTCTATTTATTTTTCGACCCATGGTTCTCGTTGTTTAAATTTAAAAAAGGGGAAACTGAATATGGTGTGGGATGGTTACCATTAGGTGGTTATGTTAAAATATCCGGTATGATTGATGAGTCAATGGATAAAGAAGCCATGGCTCAGCCAGCCCAACCCTGGGAATTCAGATCAAAGCCAGCCTGGCAACGACTATTAGTAATGGTTGGCGGAGTTGTGGTTAACTTCATCACAGCCTTGTTTATCTTCTGGATGATTTTGTTTAAATGGGGAGAATCCTATATACCAGTTGAAACTGCTAAGTACGGATTATACTACCACGAAATTGGTCATGAAATAGGACTACAGGATGGAGATATTGTATTGAAAGTTGACGATTTTGATGTTGAATCAAGCAGTGATATTGCAAGGCTTATTCTTATTGAAAAAGGCAAAATCCTTACGGTTAAAAGAGGAGAAGAAATTATTTCAGTATCAATACCGGAAAGTTACGACCAGACTTTTTTAAGAAATGAAGTCAAGGATTTTGCAGGCATACGAACACCCGTTGTGGTAGCCGAAGTTGTAAAAAACTCAAATGCGTCTGAGGCAGGCTTATTGATTGGCGACAGCATAGTAAGCATCAATGATAAATCAACTGCTTTTTTCAATGAGTTTACAGAAGAAATGCAGAATCAAAAATCAAATGATATTGATTTAGGTATCTATCGCAATGGACAACCTATGACCATACATGCACAAGTTACCGAAAACGGAACGCTTGGATTTGATGCTTCAGGAGCTACCGGTTATGCAGAAATTAAAATGCATAAGTATGGCTTATGGGAAGCTTTCCCTATCGGTGTTAAGATGGGATTTGATACTCTGATCAATTATATCAAGCAGATGCGTCTTATCTTCACCAAAGAAGGGGCAAAACAAGTGGGCGGATTCGGTGCAATGGGTAAATTATTCCCTGCAAACTGGAGTTGGTTGATATTCTGGAGTAATACTGCCTTGATTTCTGTCATTCTTGCATTTATGAATATATTGCCTATTCCGGCTTTAGATGGTGGACATGTATTATTCTTACTTTACGAAATTGTTACCGGTCGTAAACCCGGAGATAAGTTTATGGAATATGCTCAGGTTACAGGTATGATTTTATTATTGGGATTACTTCTTTTTGCCAATGGAAATGATATCTTTAAATTGTTCTCAAAATAAAGTCAATTAATTAAATTTGTAGTAACAAAAACTTTTTAAAATGAATCTAGCTAGCATTATACTTTGGGCATTGCCTGGTGGACCAGAATGGATCTTAATTATTTTGGCTTTGTTGTTGTTATTCGGAGGTCGTAAAATTCCTGAGTTAATGAAAGGTCTTGGACAAGGTATGAAGGAGTTTAAGAAGGCCCGCAACGAAGATGGTACTGACAAAGAATCAGACAAAAAAGACAAAATAGAAGATAAAACTGCCGAGTAAGGTAGCTTTTTGATAAAAATATTCAGGCCGCCCTCCTTGAGGATTGGCCTTTTTTGCATATTGATAATATGCCCTTTTAACAGGATGTGAGATGAGGATTATTGTTTTTTTGTTCGCTTTAGTGTTTGTTCAACTTATTTCTGCACAAAACAGTGCTGAAGCTGTTTTACCCCACTATCCCGATTGGATGTATCAAAACAGGCTGGAAGAACTGGATAAAAAAACCTCCATCAATCTGGACTACAATTCGCAGGTACAGGCTTTTATTGAAGTATATACCGTTAAACGACGAGATCATCTGGCAAATATCATTGGCCTTTCTGAAATGTATTTTCCATTATTCGAAGAATATCTGGCCAAATATGATTTACCTATGGAATTAAAATACCTGGCTATTGTAGAGTCGGCACTCGACCCCAGAGCAAAATCTAAGTCAGGAGCCATGGGACTTTGGCAATTTCTGTATCATGCATCCCGTATGTTTGATTTGAAAGTTGACACCTATGTTGATGAACGGTGCGACCCGGTAAAAAGCACTGAAGCAGCCTGCAAATATTTACGTTATCTATATCACAACCTTAACGACTGGCAATTAGCTCTTGCAGCTTATAACGGAGGTATTGGAGTTGTACAGAATGCTATCGAACGATCGGGTGGTAAAACCGATTTCTGGGAACTGCAACCATATCTTCCGGCTGCAGTAAAAAGTTATGTACCTGCCTTTATTGCAGTTAACTATGTAATGAATAATTACAACAAACACGAAGTTGAGGCCAATCCACCTAAAATGAATTTTAATGAAATTGACACTGTATTTGTTTCAAAATCATTAACCTTTCAACAAGTAAGCGATGCTTCGGGTGCATCAATGGAAATGCTTCGCTGGCTGAACCCGTCATTTATTAAAGATTATATACCGGCAAATGATTTGCCAACCCGCATTTTTCTTCCAAAAGCTAACATTGTAAGTTTTGTAAAAGCCGAGAAGAACCTTGAGAACGCAGGAGGACCGGTTGTAGAACTAATTCCGGTTGGAGATACCAACGGACGCGAAAAAATAGATCATGTGGTTAGTAAAGGTGAATATTTTCATAAGATAGCCATCGATCATTATTGCCGTATCAGTGATATAATGCTCTGGAACAACATGAAAAAAAGAGATCTTTATGTTGGGCAGAAACTGGTAATCTGGCAACCCAAAGAGGAAGAAAACTATTTTTTTGTAGTGGATGAAATCATGAATCCTGAGAAATTAAATTGGAAAGAAAGTTTTTTAGCTACAGAATAACTGATTTTAAAACATCAATATATTATGAATAAGTACTTCAGACAATACGGATTACTATTAATTATCAGTTTGCTTCTTTTTTCATGCAAGGATAAAAAAAGTAATTATAAACCCAATGTAGCTGGTAAGGCCGGAGAACTTCTCATTGTGATGGATGATAAGATAAAACAATCTGAAGCCGGAAAAGACCTTCAAAGAGCCGTACTTGAAACATATTTAGGACTTCCTCAGGACGAACCTCACTTTGATATGCTTATCACTCCTCACAGAGGATTTTCATCAAACCTAAGAACATTCAGAAACCTGATTGTAACTGAAATCTCAGGTAATATTAAGAATGATACCGTTATGTATTATCATGATTACTGGGCTCGCCCACAGTCAATGGTTCGCATTACAGCTAAAGACACCGTTAGCCTGGGTCAGTTAGTAGAACGACATACCCTACGCATGTTGAGTTTCTTCAATAAAGCAGAAAGAGATCGCAGTATTGGTTATTTTAAAGCCACTCCAAACTCACAAATCATTGAAGAAATAAAAACCGAATGGAATATCAATCTTACTGTTCCGGCCAATTTTAAAAACAGAAATACCAATGGACACTTTACCTGGCTGGGTGAAGATGCTCAATGGGGAACTCAGGGCTTTTTGGTTTACGAATTTCCATATATTGGTGAGGGCACATTCTCTAAAGAATACTTATTGAATAAACGTGATTCGGTTTTACAAAAGAATGTTCCGGGTCCAAGTGATGGCTCATACATGACTACAGAACACAACGTTCCTGTAATTTATAAAACAGCCGAAATCAATGATATTCCTGTTGTTGAGATAAGAGGCCTATGGAAAGTTATGGGTGATATGATGGGTGGCCCCTTTATTTTGCATGCTCATCACGATTTAAAAAACAACCGCGTGGTAGTTACAGAGGGTTTTGTTTATTGCCCCGAGAAACCTGAGAAAAGAGATAAAATAAGACAACTCGAAGCCTTGATGTACACTTTTAATTTTATACAATAATGCTTCCAGAACTCAATCGAAAAGCTCTTCAACAGGCATGTACCAGAGAAGACTTAATCAAAAAAACTGCCGCTCAGATCATAAAAGACTTTGCTGAATTTGGCTTTGATGTTCATTTTTCTGGTAGTGTTGAGAATTTTTACGATGAACTATTCGGACAAATGAAAAAACACCTGGAAGCGATTCTAAGTGAGCACTACACTCGCTTTTTAAGTTTTTTATACCGTATTGATGTTACGGAAAATCAGGTTGCTCATTATCAAAATGAAATGAAGGATGCCAGTTACGAAGAAGCTCTCACTGAACTGATTATTCATCGCGAATTAAAAAAAGTGATGATAAGAGAATACTTTAAAGCTAAAAATCCGTCAACCGAAAATGACTTCGGATTGTTGGATACCTAGTAACTGTAAATAAAATAAATATGACACTTCAAATAAAACACACAGGAGAGAAACCAGAAGGTGTTCGTAACCTGTTTTTGGTTAATGATACTAACGTATTAAAAGATTTCGGCTTTAACAATGAAGCTTTGGCTTTTGTAAAAGAAAAAGCAGAAGCCGATGAAAAACTTATTACCATCACAACCTACCATATCACTTACCATGTTCTGATAATTGAGAATGAACTATTAAGTGATAATGTCATTGAGAAAATCAGGAAGAATGGGCATACTATTACATCAGGTATGCGTAAAGACAAAAAGGAAGCCATTTGTCTTTATGATTCAACAGGTAATAAAGCAGCTGTTTTAGCTCTTGCAGAAGGGCTGGCTCTTTCCTCCTATCAGTTTGATAAATACCAAACAAAAAAAGATAAGAGTTTTGATGATTTTACCATTTGGGTAGCTTCAGCTGCTGTTAATCAAATTGAATTAAACGAATTACAATTGCTTTGCGAAAGTGTTTTTTTAACACGCAACCTGGTTAATGAGCCTGTATCAACACTGGATGTGGCAGCTCTTTCAGAAACCATTGAGCAACTTGGAAAAAAATATGGATTTTCGGTTGAAATTTTCAACAAAGCAAAATTAGAATCACTTAAGTTTGGCGGCTTATTAGGAGTAAATAAAGGTAGTATTGATCCTCCGGCATTTCATATTCTGGAATGGAAACCCGAGAATGCTAAAAACACAAAACCAGTTGTGCTGGTTGGTAAAGGTGTAGTTTTTGATACAGGCGGTATCAACCTTAAAACACCTCCGGGAAGTTTGGATGACATGAAATCTGACATGGGAGGTGCGGCATCGGTAACCGGAACATTAATGGCTGTTGCAGCCAACAAATTGCCGGTTCATGTTATTGGATTAATACCAGCAACAGATAACCGTCCGGGAGGAAATGCAATTGTTCCGGGTGATGTTCTTGCCATGCATAACGGCAAAACTGTTGAAGTTTTAAATACAGATGCCGAAGGCCGATTGATTCTGGCTGATGCCTTAAGTTACTCGAAAAAATATGATCCCGAATTGGTTATTGATCTGGCAACTTTAACAGGAAGTGCGGTAATGGCAATTGGGCAGTACGCTACAGTTGGTATGGGAACAGCCGACGATAAGATTTTCGAAAGTATTACTCAAGCAGGATTCAGTGTTAACGAACGAATTGTACGCTTTCCGTTCTGGGAGGACTACGATGATTTGATTAAATCAGAAGTTGCTGACATCAAAAATATAGGTGGACGTGAAGGCGGCGCAATCACAGCAGGTAAATTTCTTAGTCATTTTGTTGATGCTCCGTGGATACATCTGGATATTGCCGGACCTGCATTTGTAAAATCAGCTGACAGCTACAGAGGTTATGGTGCATCAGGAGTTGGAGTACGATTGCTATACGAATTCCTGAAGAACAGATCTGAATAAACCTTAGGCTGTCACAATTGAATGAATTATGCTGACTAATAAGTCATTTTTATTACTTTTAGTCTGAAAAACGAATCATTTAATGCCCAATGGGCACAACAATATAGAAATGAGTGAAAACTTAATAAAAGTCGGTATAACACAAGGCGATATTAACGGCATTGGTTATGAGGTAATTTTCAAAACACTGGCCGACAACCGTATATTCGAATCTTTTACACCCGTTATTTACGGATCTTCAAAAGTGGCAGCTTATCATCGTAAAGCTTTAAACATACCTAATTTCAGCTTAAATAGCATTAAAGACATTGGTGAGGCGCATAGTAAACGCATTAATATTATCAATTGTCTGGATGATAACATCAGAGTTGAGTTGGGAAAGTCGACTACTATTGGTGGTGAGGCAGCCTTTAATGCATTGGAGTTAGCTGTAAAGGATTTGAAAGATGGAAAAATTGACGTTCTTGTTACGGCTCCGATAAACAAAAAAAATATCCAATCCGATTCTTTTAATTTTCCAGGACACACTGAATATCTGGAACAACAAGCAGAAGGTTCTAAGGCCTTGATGTTAATGGTTTCGGACATAATGAAAGTTGGAGTGGTTGCAGGTCATGTACCATTAAAAGATGTTCCTTCAAAAATCACGAAAGAATCTATCCTGGCCAAACTCCGCACTCTGAACGAAACTTTAACAATGGATTTCTCCATTCGCAAACCTCGTGTTGCTGTGCTTGGATTGAATCCTCATGCCGGTGATCAGGGTGTTTTGGGAACTGAAGAACAAGACATCATTATACCAGCATTGGATGAAGCCAAACAAGAAGGTATTATGGCTTTAGGCCCCTATCCTGCTGATGGTTTATTTGGTAGTGAGCAATTCAAAAATTTTGATGCTATTCTGGCAATGTATCACGATCAGGGCCTTGCTCCATTTAAAGCACTTACTTTCTCAAAAGGAGTGAACTATACAGCTGGCCTGCCATTCATTCGCACTTCACCTGATCATGGAACGGCATTTGATATTGCGGGACAGGATAAAGCAAATTTTGACTCATTCCGCCAGGCTGTTTATTTAGCAATAGATGTTTGCAATAACAGACGAGAAAATAAAGAACTTAGGAAAAATCCTCTTAAAACACATGATTTAAGTGAACTCGAAGGTGGTGAATAAAACACAACCATTTAAAATATTAAAAGCAGCCTGATTATTTGGCTGCTTTTTTATTTTACATAACAATTGGGATCCTTTGCATGAAAGTCATTATACTTTATGTATGACAAACATTTTAGACCTCCAAAGCAATCTTTTTTATAAAGACATTCCTGGCATGATTCATCCAATTGCTTTGCATCTCGTAATTTGAGAATAACAGGGTGATTATAATAAATATCCAAAAGATCATCTTTGAATATATTTCCTAATTTAACAGGAAGTCTTCTGCAAGGTAGAAGATCGCCGTTAGGCAACACAGATAGCAAAGTATTACCTGCTGAGCATTTATAGGGTCTTCCTCCTGATTCAATAAACTGAAGCGCTCTTGATGAACTCACCTGAGTATTATAAACAAATCCTTTCAGAAAACTACTTTTTGCATCATTTATACTTGCATTCAGATACCTGAATTGACTTGTAGTAAGCTCTAATTCGTCAGTGTCATTATTGGGTAAATATCGGTCTGTCCATACTTTTTTTACTTTATTTTTCCTTGCAAACTGCACAACCTTTGAATATTCTCTATAATTTCTTGAATTCGCAGTAAAGGAAAGTATGGTAGGAATTTCATATTTTCTATACATTTTAATTGCCTTTTGCACGTTTGCATATGATCCCTTCCCCCTAATAGAATCATTTATTTCCTTGCCCCCTTCCAAACTTAATTGAACAAATTTAGGTTTTAGCTTCTGAAGTTCTTTTAGCTGGCATTCAGATAATAAAAATCCATTACTTAAGATACCAAATGAAAAATGAAACTGTGTTACAGTGGTATTCAGGAGTTCTATTAAACTTTCATATAAAAACGGTTCTCCACCTGTGAAATTTATATGACATGTTATATTAGAATTCCTTTTAGCCAATTCATCAATAAAAGATGAAAGCCTGGAAAGTATTTGGATATTACTTTCAAGACTCAATCCGTTATCCTGATAATCTTCCTGATAACAATGCAAACATCGATAGTTGCATTTATCCGTGAGGTGCCATTGAATAGTCATTTGTATTAATTTTAATCACCACCACATCCTCCGCAGCCGCCACCACAACCACCACTACAACTACTTCCACAACCACTGCTGCATCCGCCACCTCCATCAGAATACCCACCACTGCATCCACATCCGGAGCATCCTCCAAACCAGATCCACGGAGAAGGATTTTTATCGAATGTATCCGGCAAAAACAGCCCTTTATTTGTCATATTAAATGCAGCTATTCCAAATATAGCTACTCCAATTAATTCTTCATCGGGAGTAATATCCTTTTTGGTTTTTAACCAATCATAACGCTGCTTTGCCTTTGCCAACAACTTTTTACCCAACTTAGTCTGATGAGGTTTATTCTTGCCAAATAATATCCACGAAAGAATCACAAAGAATAAAAGCTCCAGCACTAAAAAGAAAACTGGCTTATCATTTTGAATACCCATCAACATCTTAATTATACCAGGTAACATTGCAAGAATGACAGCTAGAATGGATATATTCTTATTCTTTGAAACCATTTCTTCATCGGTAACAACCTTAGCTCGCTTAAGCTTTGTGATCTGTAAATTTAATTTTTGAGTAAATTGTTCCGAGTTATCACTCACTATATCCTTATACAATTTAAAATCATTCAGGTAGATCCAAATAATTTTTTGCAATTCAGTCTGATTCTCTACTGTTATATCTTCTTTTCGATTAAAAGCAATTGCTTTTCTTCTTGTATTCATTTCTATATGAGATTTATTCCACATCTCATATAGAACGACAGAAATAATGGCTTTTATTCCACCCCGTATATAAGCAAGTTCCAAATACGAAAAATTAGACGGATCAGGAATCGCCATTGAGTTGGTACTATCAATCTTTGTTAATATCCATCCCAGTATAAGTACAATAGTCCCATAGATATAATAGTAAAGTAAGAAGTCAGGACCTTTAATATTTTGAAGATAATCCAACATTGAGAATTCGATTAGTTGATTTATATATTAAAACTAATTCAACATAATCAATATGCAAAAGATCATTTAAAAATTTATGCATTTAAAAACAAAAAAGCCCGGCATTATACCGGGCTTTACTTTATAGATAGCTTTTAATCTTACAATTTTCTGCTTACTTCAACTTCTTCGTAGGCCTCAATGATATCGCCAACTTTTATATCGTTGAATTTTTCGATATTCAAACCACATTCATAACCTGATGCAACTTCTTTCACATCATCTTTGAAGCGTTTCAATGATCCTAATTCTCCGGTATAAACAACGATACCATCTCGTATTACACGTATTTTATGAGTACGTTTTACTTTTCCTTCCTTCACCATACATCCGGCAATAGTACCCACTTTAGAGATTTTGAATACTTCACGAATCTCAACTGTTGCAGTAACCTGCTCTTTAATTTCCGGCGAAAGCATACCTTCCATTGCTGATTTTAATTCTTCGATTGCATCATAGATGATTGAATACAGACGGATATCAATTTCTTCTTTCTCTGCCAATCGACGGGCTGTCATTGAAGGACGAACCTGGAATCCAACCACAATGGCGTTGGATGCAGCTGCCAACATAATATCCGATTCTGAAATCTGACCTACAGCCTTGTGAATTACATTCACCTGAATTTCTTCAGTAGATAATTTGATTAATGAGTCAGATAATGCCTCGATAGAACCATCCACATCACCTTTCACAATCACATTCAGTTCCTGGAAGTTTCCGATAGCAATACGACGACCGATTTCATCAAGCGTGATATGCTTTTTAGTACGCATACCTTGTTCGCGCTGTAACTGCTCACGTTTGTTGGCAATATCCTTCGCTTCACGTTCGTCTTCCATCACATTAAAACGTTCACCCGCCTGAGGAGCACCATTCAAACCAAGAACCAAAGCTGGTTCAGATGGTCCAACTTCGTCAACTTTCTGATTACGCTCGTTAAACATCGCTTTAACGTGTCCGTAATGAGAACCTGAAAGCATCATGTCACCAACACGCAAGGTACCAGCCTGAACAAGAAGTGTTGTAACAAAACCACGTCCTTTATCCAACGATGATTCAATAACACTACCTACTGCACGTTTTTCAGGGTTTGCTTTTAGTTCAAGAAGGTCAGCTTCCAATAATACTTTTTCAAGTAATTCCTCGATATTAATACCATTCTTAGCTGATATTTCCTGACATTGGTATTTACCACCCCAATCTTCAACCAGATAATTCATCTGAGCAAGCTCTTCTCTGATTCTGTCAGGGTTCGCTCCAGGTTTATCAATTTTGTTAATCGCAAAAACAATTGGCACACCTGCAGCAGATGCATGGTTGATTGCCTCAACTGTCTGTGGCATCACATTATCATCAGCTGCAATTATAATAATTGCAATATCGGTAATCTGAGCACCACGGGCACGCATCGCAGTAAACGCTTCGTGACCAGGTGTATCAAGGAAAGTAATCTGACGACCACTCTCAATTTTTACACTATATGCTCCAATATGCTGAGTAATACCTCCGGCCTCACCGGCTATTACGTTTGCACTACGAATATGGTCAAGTAACGATGTTTTACCATGGTCAACGTGTCCCATCACAGTAACAATAGGAGGACGTTCAATCAAATCATCATCACTATCCTCTTCCTCTATAATTGATTCAGCAACATCAGCACTTACAAATTCAACAGTGTAACCAAACTCTTCTGCAACCAGGGTAAGTGTTTCAGCATCTAATCGCTGATTAATTGAAACAAACATACCCAGGCTCATACAAGTAGATATAATCTGGTTTACTTGCACATCCATCATGTTAGCCAATTCATTAGCCGTAACAAACTCAGTTACTTTAATAATTGACTTTTCTTTTTCCTGTTGTTCCAGATCAGCCTGATGACGCTGTGACTGAGCTTCACGTTTTTCACGACGGTGCTTCGCTCCTTTGCTCTTACCTTTAGAAGTTAAACGAGCAAGCGTATCCTTGATTTGCTTTTGTACATCTTCTTCGTTAATCTCGGCCTTTTGCGGACGTTTCTTAACTTTCAGATTACGTTTTGAACGAACCTCTTTCTTCTCTCCTTGTCCCTGTCCTTGTGGTTTCTTTTCTCCACCTGCTTGAGGTTGTTGTTGTTTTTGGTTGATGTCAACCTTTTCTTTATCTTTTTTGATGCGCTTACGTTTGCGCTTCTTACCATTATCTTTGTTACCTTCTGTCTTAGTTGGTGTTGTTGGCAATTCAATCTTTCCAACAACAGTTGGTCCAGACAGTTTTTTAACCTGAGTAGGACGAAATGCTCCTTCCTCTTCTGTTGAGCTGCTTTGAGATTCCTGTTTTGGAGCTTCTGCTTTTGGAGTTTCTTCCTTTTTGATAACCTCTGGTTTCTTAACAACAGGTTTCTCGGGTTTTCTTTCCTCTTGCTTTGGAGCTTCTGCTTTTGGAGCCTCTTTTTTAACTTCAACCTTTTTGGGAGGATTCAAGTCGATTTTACCAACTACTTTAGTCTCAGCAATTGGCTCAACACGGGTTGGTATATGTTCAGGTTTCTTAACAACCTTTGGTTTTTCTTCCTTAACCTCTTCAGGCTTTTTCTCAACAGGTTTTTCAACCTTAGGCTCTTCTTTTTTAGGAGCTTCAACCTTTGGAGCCTCTGCCTTTGGGGTTTCCTTTTTAGGCTCAACCTTTTTAGGAGGATTTAAGTCGATTTTACCAACCACCTTTGGTCCCTTCGCTTCTAACTTGCGTTCCTCGGCAGCCGGAGCATCATCCTCATCATCAACATCTGAGTCATTATCACCTTGAATATCTTCAATAGAGATTGACTCTTTTCTTGGTTTATCTTTGAATTTAGCTAGCTTTTCCGATTCTTTCTTTACATTAGAATCGCTACGGTATTCTTGTCCAAGTACCGAATACATTTCTTCTGATACCTTTGTATTAGGGTTACTTTCAACGTCATACCCTTTTTTATGCAAGAATTCCACAATGGTGCTAATTCCAACATTGAATTCACGAGCTACTTTACTAAGTCTTTTTCCAACTGCCATATAACAGGACTATTCTTTACAAGTTAATTTTGTTTGGACAATGCTTTGCGACGCAAATATAGCGAATTATTCAAATTCAGCGCTTAATATGCCCCTAATCTCACGAATGGTTTCTTCTTCCAAATCAGTACGTTTAACCAAATCTTCTAATGAAAGATCCAGTACTGATTTTGCAGTATCGCATCCAATCGCTTTTAATTCGTCCAAAATCCAAGCTTCTATTTCATCAGAGAATTCATCCAACTTAACGTCTTCATCATCCTCATCAACCTCGCGGTATACATCCAACTCATAACCAGTCAACTGACCAGCCAATCGAATATTTAAACCACCTTTACCAATAGCCAATGACACTTCTTCAGGACGCAAATAAACCTCAGCACGACCTTCGTCTTCTAAAATCTTAATATTTGTGATTTTAGCCGGATTTAATGCCCTTTGAATAAATAACTGTGTATTGGCTGTATAGTTTATTACATCAATATTTTCATTTCTTAACTCACGTACGATACCATGAATACGTGAACCTTTCATTCCCACACAAGCTCCAACAGGATCAATTCTTTCATCATATGATTCAACAGCCACTTTAGCTCTCTCACCTGGTACACGAACAATTTTCTTAATAGTAATTAAACCATCAAAAATTTCGGGTACCTCCAACTCGAATAATCTTTCAAGGAAGACTGGTGATGTACGGGAAAGAATAATCAAAGGATTATTGTTACGGATTTCAACGCGAATTACAACCGCTCTTACACTATCTCCCTTACGGAAGAAATCAGAAGGGATCTGCTCAGCCTTGGGCAAAATCAGTTCATTTCCTTCATCATCAATGATAAGAATTTCGCGCTTCCAGATCTGATAAACTTCTCCGGTAACAATTTCACCAATGCGATCTTTATACTTGTGATAGATATTATCTTTTTCCAATTCCAAAATACGAGCCGACAAATTTTGTCGAAGACTCAAAATTGCACGACGACCAAAGTCAAGGAATTTAACTTCATCAGTTACTTCCTCACCCAGTTCGTAATCATCATCAATTTTCTTTGCTTCTGTTAAAGAAATCTGCAAGTTTGGATCTTCCAGATCTTCATCTTTAACAACTTCGCGGTTACGCCATATCTCAAAGTCACCTTTGTCATCATTAATGATTACATCGAAGTTTTCATCTGTTCCAAATCTCTTGATTAAAACACTTCGAAATGCATCTTCCAAAACACTGATCATGGTTGCACGATCAATATTCTTTAATTCTTTGAACTCTGAAAACGTATCTATCAGATTAATATTTTCCATACCTCGGAATATTTAAAAAGATATAATGTCTTTTACCTGTTTAACCTCATCAAATTTAAAATCAATCAAACGCACTTGCAATTCTTTACGCTTTTTGCCTTCCAACTTCACTTTTTCTTCTACTTCCACACTAAAGCCATTCTCTGCAACTGTCGTTAATTTACCTTTTACTTTGGCACCATCAGCCGTAAGCACTTCCACATCGTTGCCGATGTTTTTATGATACTGGCGCGTTACCTTAAATGGCTGACCAATACCTGCCGATGACACTTCCAACTCAAAATCCTCCACTTCACGATCTAATTGCGAATCTATCAATTTACTTACCTCAATACAATAACTGATAGGAATACCATTGTCGCTATCGATAACCAAGACAATTTTATTGCCTGGACGAACGGCCAATTCGACGATAAAGATATCATCTTCATTGAATTTGGCAGTGACAATATTTTCAATTAATGTTGGATCAATCATTTTTTAAGTGTAATAAAATAGGGGACTACAATCGTCCCCTATACCTTTTTTCGGTAAATCTCCGCAAAGATAACTATTAATCAGTATTATTCCAAACTTATTAGAAGACCTGATAAATAATAATAAATTACTCAATAAATCATTTTACCTTTTCATGTGCATAAATAAAGGTTTAAAGCATCTTTTACTACAATACAAGCAGCTATTTTGTATCTTGCGTCCCCAATCAAATAATTTGGACTCAACCCCATTTAAGAAATGTCAACAGGAAACAAAAGAAAAATAATAAATGATCCGGTCTATGGATTTATAAAGGTGCCTTTCGACATCATATACGACTTAATGGAACACCCCTATATTCAGCGTTTGAGAAGGATCAGGCAATTAGGCCTTACTCATTTTGTTTATCCAGGGGCAATGCATACCCGATTTCAGCATGCTATGGGGGCAATGCATCTGATGAATTCAGCAGTTGACATTCTTCGATCAAAAGGTCATGAGATTACCGATGAAGAATCAAAAGCCGTTCATGCTGCAATTTTATTGCACGACATTGGTCATGGCCCTTTTAGTCATGTTCTGGAAAACACATTACTTGCAGTTGACCATGAAGACATCTCTAAACTGATGATGGAAGAGCTTAATAAAGAGTTTGACAATCAGTTGGATTTGACACTTCAGATATTTAATAACACGTATCATAAAAAATTCCTTCATCAACTGGTATCAAGCCAATTAGATATGGATAGACTGGATTACTTAAAACGCGACAGTTTTTTTACCGGTGTTTCAGAGGGCGTAATCGGATCTGATCGTATTATTAAGATGTTGAATATTCATGATGATTCACTGGTAATTGAATCAAAGGGAATATATTCCATTGAAAAATTTCTGGTTGCCCGCCGTCTGATGTATTGGCAGGTTTACCTTCATAAAACAGCGCTGGCTGCCGAGCAAATGTTGATACATATCTTAAAACGTGCCCGCCAGCTGGTTTCTGAAGGAAAAGAGTTATTTGCTCCACCCCACCTGTTGTTTTTTATGAAGCAGAAACCAACCATTGATGATTTTCAGACACAAAAAGAGATAATTCAGCATTTTTCGTTGCTGGATGATGATGATATTATGAGTTCAATAAAAGTCTGGACTTCTCATCCGGATAAAATTCTGTCCAATCTGGCAACCAATTTTGTTGGAAGAAAATTATTCAGAGTCACCTTTTCCAATACAGTTATTAAAGCCAGTCAAATAAAAGAATTAAAAAAAGCTGTTGCAGATCAAATGCAGTTGACAAATATGGATGACGCAGACTACTTTGTAATTGCAAATCATATTTCCAATAATGCATACAGTAAAAACGATGATCGCATCAATATATTATTTAGTGATGGTAGCATAAAAGATATCGCTTCGGCATCTGACATGCTTAATATTTCGGTATTAGGTAAAACAGTTACAAAACATTACCTCTGCCATCCAAAATCCGTTCATTCATAGACAGATCACTCAAAAGTTTACATTTTTTAAAGTCAATATATTTACTAGCTTTGCATCAAATTTTTACATACAAAGCCAAAATAATAGCGTATTTTTACGCATTGAAAACTAGCCTTCCAATGTGGCAAGTATTCATAAACCAAAGAATTAAATGAAATTTACAGCAGGTCAGATTGCAGAATTATTAAATGGCAAAGTTGAAGGAAATCAAGACGCCATTGTTAAAAATGTTTCGAAGATAGAAGATGGAAAACCTGAAACATTAACTTTTTTGGCCAATCCCAAATACACGCACTATATTTATGAAACAAAAGCTGATGTTGTTATTGTAAACGACTCTTTTGTTGCAGAAAAAGATATTACAACTACATTAATCAGAGTACCTGATGCCTACCAGGCACTTGCTCAATTACTGGAAATGTACGAACAAAGTCAACCGAAGAAAACCGGAGTAGAGCAACCATCCTTTGTTGATGCTACTGCTAAAATTGGTGACTTTGCCTACATAGGAGCATTTAGCTATATTGGTGAAAATGTTCAGATTGGAAACAACGTTCAAATTCATCCTCAGGTATATATAGGCGATAATGTAAAGATTGGCGATAACACCACACTCTTCCCGGGTGCTAAAGTTTATAAAAACTGTATAATAGGCAATCATTGTACTATACATGCCGGTGCTGTCATCGGAAGTGATGGTTTTGGTTTTGCCCCGGCTGCCAATAATGAATATAAGAAGGTACCACAAATTGGCAATGTTATCTTAAAAGATCATGTTGAAATAGGTGCCAACACCACTGTTGACAGAGCCACCATGGGTGCTACTGTTATTAATAAGGGTGTTAAACTGGATAATCTGGTTCAGATTGCTCACAATGTTGAAATAGGTGAAAACACTGTTATTGCAGCTCAGTCAGGCATTGCAGGCTCAACAAAAATCGGAGCAGATTGTATGTTCGGAGGTCAGACAGGTATTTCCGGACATATACAGATTGCCAATAAAACCAAATTAGGAGCACAAACAGGAGTATCTAAATCCATTAAAAAAGAAGATACCATCCACCTGGGCAGTCCTTCAATGGAAATAATGAATTTCAATAAAGCATACGTTCTATTCAGAAAATTACCTGAATTGAAAAAAGCAATTGACGAGTTATTACAACAAGCAAATAATGCTTAGTATTTTGTTTGAAAGAGTAGATTAGAAATATGGTTGAAAAGCAAAAAACACTCAAAAAAGCGATAAACCTTAGTGGCACTGGCTTACATACGGGAGCAAATGTAAATCTTACTATACATCCAGCTCCAGCCAATCACGGATATAAATTCAAAAGGGTTGACTTGGAAGGACAACCTGTAATTGATGCTTTGGCTGATAATGTAACAATGACTCAACGAGGCACTGTTTTGGCTAAAGGAGATGCTACTGTAAGCACCATAGAGCACTGTTTATCTGCTCTTGTTGCATTTAAAATTGATAACTGCCTTATAGAGGTAGATGGTCCGGAAGTACCAATACTTGACGGTAGTGCAAAATATTTTGTACAAGCAATCAAAGAAGCAGGTACAGAAGAACAAGATGAAGAACGAAAGTACTTCATTGTTAAAGAAAAGATGGTGTATGAAAACCAGGAGAAAGGGATAAAAATCGTTGCACTTCCAGATGATGAATTCAGTGCAGATGTAAGAATTTCTTTTGACAAATCTTTATTACTGGCAAATCAATACGCAACACTCGATTCATTGGATGATTTCGAAGAAGAAGTAAGTGCCTGTAGAACTTTTGTTTTTCTGCATGAACTGGAACCTCTTTTAAAAAATAACCTTATCAAAGGGGGTGATCTGGACAATGCGATTATCATTATCGACAAAGAAATTTCGCAGGAAGAGCTTGACAACCTGGCTGATTTATTCAACAAGCCAAGAGTTGAAGTTCAACCTACAGGAGTTTTAAATAATATTGAGTTGGTTCATCCTAACGAACCAGCCCGCCATAAATTATTGGATGTAATTGGTGATTTGGCTCTTTGTGGTATGCCAATTAAAGGACGTATTATTGCTACTCGCCCGGGTCACATGGCCAACACAGAGTTTGCAAAACTGATTCGCAAGGAGATCAAGAAAAGAGCTCTTCGACCAGAAACTCCAAATTACGATGTGAATAAGGAACCTATTTATGATATCAATGATATCAAAAGTATGTTACCTCACCGCCCCCCGTTTTTGTTGGTTGATAAAATTATTGAACTTAACGAAAAATCAATCGTGGGTATTAAAAACGTGACCATGAACGAACCTTTCTTTGTGGGGCACTTTCCAAATGAACCTGTAATGCCGGCTGTTTTACAGATCGAAGCAATGGCTCAGACTGGAGGAATTTTTGTACTTAGTCAATTAGACGATCCTAGTGCATACAGTACTTATTTCTTAAAAATTGACAATGTAAAGCTTCGTAAAAAAGTAGTACCTGGAGACACCCTTATATTCAAACTTGAATTGATGAGCGAATTCAGAAGAGGAATGGCCAACATGAAAGGAACAGCCTTTGTAGGTGATGCCATTGTATCGGAAGGTGAATTTGTTGCTCAGGTAATAAAAAATAAAGACATTAAATAATCAGCTATCGTTCAGGTCTTTTTGACAAAAATGACGCAATAAACAAATAACAAATGAAACAACCATTAGCATATATCCACCCTGAAGCAAAAATTGCTCCTAATGTGGTTATTGAACCATTTGTAACCATCGATAAAAATGTTGTTATTGAAGAAGGTACTACAATTGGATCAAATGTTACCATTCTTGAAGGTTCAAGAATTGGAAAAAACTGTAACATATTTCCTGGTGCAGTTATTGGTGCGGTTCCCCAAGATTTAAAATTTGCAGGAGAAGAAACCACAGCTGAAATTGGTAATAACACAACCATCAGAGAATGTGTTACTGTGAACCGTGGTACAAAAGCCAAAGGAAAAACAGTGGTTGGAAGCAACTGCTTATTGATGGCTTATACACATATTGCTCATGATGCCATTGTTGGCGACAATGTTATTTTAGCCAATGCTGTTCAGGTTGCCGGTGAAGTTGTTATTGACGACTGGGCAATTATCGGTGGAACATCGGCTATCCATCAGTTTGTTCACATTGGTGCGCATGTTATGGTTGCAGGTGGTACCTTAATTGGTAAGGATGTTCCTCCATATGTAAAAGCAGGCCGTGAGCGTATTTCTTATGCAGGAGTAAATTCAATTGGTTTACGTCGTCGTAATTATACAAACGATCAAATCCGTGATATTCAAAATATTTACAGATACCTTTTCCAAATGGGATTAAACAACTCTGATGCCATTGAACGCATCGAAGCTGAGCTTCCTGCCTCTAAAGAACGCGATGAGATAATTCTGTTTGTGCGCAACTCACAAAGAGGTATTATTAAAGGATATTATCCTGACAGAGACTAACTCATTCAGGCATAAAAAAAGCGGCAATTAGCCGCTTTTTTTTTATTGTTATGGTATCGATTAACCAATTAATTCTTTGTATTGTTCTGCAGATAACAAGCTATCTAATTCTGCAGAATCTGATACTTCAATTTTAATCATCCATCCACCTTCGAAAGGTTCTTTATTAACCAAATCAGGTTGATCTTCCAAATCAGGGTTAATCTCGATTACTTTACCTGTGATTGGCATATAAAGGTCAGACACTGTTTTTACAGCTTCAATTGTACCGAAAACCTCTTCCTTTTCCAGCTCTTCACCTTCTGTTTCGATTTCAACAAAAACTATGTCGCCAAGTTCTCCTTGTGCAAACTCAGTGATACCAACAGTTGCAATATCACCATCAACAAGAATCCATTCGTGATCCTTTGTATACTTTAGGTTATCAGGAATATTCATTAAAGTAGTTGTTTAAAATTACTATTTCTCAAATGTAAATAATTTATTAAAGAAATTCTACGAAGCAAATAATTCTATTTTCTTAATTCCTCAAAACAAACTCACTAAAATACTGATTTACTAACCATTAACAAATAAAGGACTATTTAAAGCCTAATAAAAATCATATTTTTAAAGTGATTATTGCGCCAGTGAAAAACGGAAACTAACTCCAAAATTTGTATTGGTTGTTGGATAAGACAATGAAAGATATGGATTATTAACATTCGTATCGTAATACAATTGCATATTAAACCTATCACTTAATGCGTAATCAGCTGTAACTTTTACAGAAGTAATTTTTTGTCCCGATGTTAGCTGATTATATTCTTCTTCAATCTTTCGAATGATACTGGCATTATCTCTGAAAGAAACATCAGCACGGATGTTTAAATCATTACTAACCGATTTATCTCCAAAAATAAAATTCATCTTATCAAAGCGATAACCCAGTCCAATCACAATTTCATCATTGTAGGTTTCAATTACCTGGTTATTACCCATACTTAAACTAAGGGTTCTGGCTTTTTTAATCTCGGCACGTGTTGTAATTGAATTAACCCATGTAACATTAAACTGAATTAATGGATTAAACTGTTCTGAAACCGTAATTGTATTGATATCATATGCTATAATAGATCCGAATTCTGTTTCTGGTGTTTGAGAAATATATGATCCCATATTATAGGTTGAACGATAAGCATGCGAAATATCGAACGATTTAATTACTTTTTGGAAAAGTTTCACACGCGATAAACCGTCATATGAAACTCTCCAGTTAGGGCTAATCTGGGATAAGCCAGGGAATGTTTCTGTAAAAATAGAACTTGCACTTCTACCCGAATAGGCAGCAAGGAAAGAAGGTATTAATACATCCTGTTTATTCAGGTTCACTTCATCTGCTGAATATCCCAAACGGTGAGCTACAATTACACGGTTATTTTTAAACTCATCAAATATTTCAGAATTAAGATTACCGGTCTTATCAATTTCTGTAAATGCTGTTCGCCAAACATTAAAACTCATCGATAAGCTACCGTTTTCTGTTCTTCCACTTGCATTACTTGTACCTCCAATGTAATACTCATTCTTGTTTCGTGAGAAACTGCGATCGGCATTTAAATCAATCCTCAATCCCTTAATTGGTTCCAGGCTAACTTTAACTGAAAAGTCTTCACGATGACTCATAACATAAGGATTCACCATCGACTCATCTGATGTAAGCCATCCATTTTGAGAAGCACGTACAGCAAAATCAGGATCTTGCCACCCTAAAATAAAAGGCGTGCCCGGTGCCGTAAAACCACCGGCAGTCCCCATAAATCCAGCATCCTGGGTATATCCTGGTAAAATAGTACCATTGTTTTCAGAATATGAAATAGTAGCCGTTTTAACCGATGTAAGCAACAATGATGTGTAGTCAAGTACAATATTTAAAGGTGTTGTATTATCTACAATGGTTCCGGTTACCATCACACGCGATGATTCTGAACCTTTCTCCGGTATAAACTCAACTTTATTTTTCCCTAATACATTTACTTCTCCTTTAAGAGGACGACCTTTTTCGTCAAAAACACGAACAGAAACCTCTTCGGTTTTAAGTTTGTGATTTATCACATAGGGCACCTTTTCTTGCAACGCAATTTTTGTATCATTAAAGCGAACCGTTCGTTTACCGTTTTTATTAGATGAATTTCTGGACGATCTGTATTTCTTATCCAATTCATTCAAATAAGGCACTTTTCGGTATAGAGTTGTCATGTTTAACTGACCATTACCTTGTATGGTATTTGAATTGGAAATAGTGTTACCCCAATCCAATGCATCGGCATCATCGGCATACAAAGGTTGTGCTTCCCATTGGTAGGTAGCCCTGTATTGCAGATTAGCATTGGTAAAGTCAAGTAATGGGAATTTATTTATTGGCAATGTGTATGACACATCCAAATTATGCTGATAGGTAGTTGTTCTACCCATACTCATAATATTTCTCCATACCTGATCTTTCCACTCGTCATAAGCATCTCTGTCGTAGTTCCTGTCAACAGCTCCTTCAGGCTCATCAATACGAGCATTGGTTGTTGCTCTGAAACTTAATTTTAACGACTTGGTAATATTATAACGCATATCGAAATAACGGTTCCAGTCAAAATCCTTTGAAACAGTTAGCTCAGGCGCATAGGTTGATCCGGTATTATTTCGCAACAATTGTTCGCGATAGTTTCTGTTTAATTCCCAACGATACGAAAACTGTGTTGGTAAAAGATAAAAGTTAAAATCGCGGATTAACGCCAAGGCATTGCTTTTAATACCATTAAACGGTTCAATTGCCTTTGGTTTGGTATTATAGTTATATGCCAATACTCCACGATAGCTCTTATCGGTGAGATGATCTGTTTCTATATCCCTCGAATTAGTTTCGTTGTAGGCATAGGTAGCCGACAAGTTAGTAGGACTATAAAACTGAACTTTATCTTTCTTTGGATTCAACCGCACATTGGTAAAGTTGACACTTTTGCGTTTTACAACACTCTGCGACATATCTTTAATTGAATCACGAGCCTCTTCACTATCTGCATTATCAAGTGCCACATCTAAAGGAATATCCGGATCAAGAGGATAATACTTTGGACTGGTCACAGCTTTTGAATAACCAAGATAAAAAGGTACACTCAAACGCGACTCTGGTCCGAGTAACTTACCTAACTCAAGATTGGTAGCCACATCGTATTGGTAAAAATCTTCCTGACTACGATCCTGAACACTCTGATCAATACTTCCCCAACCGACCGTACTGGTTTTACCGGCTAATGACACATTACCCAAATCAGCCAGTTTAACCGACATACGGGCATTGGTAGCCCATCCTCCATCTTCATCAAAATCGGTTAGTCTTAATTCATTAAACCAAACTTCTATCGATTTAGACTGCGATCCCCGGGTACGAACTCCCATCATAAAAGTACGCACATTACCAAGGTTAGGATTACCTTTTACAGTTACAAAGTTCGTGGGTTTATCAGGGTCTGGCGAAGTATATAAGGTTGACAGAGTTACATCTGAACCTTCTACTCTCCTTTCATCATTTCGCTTTAACTTAACAGCCTGTAGCAATTCCAAAGGAAAATCGAAATCATTATCTTCAGGCCAAACGATACGTCTTTCATCATAACTTTCACCATAATCACCTTCAGGTGTAAGCTTCAGCGGAATAGCATATTCGTAATAGTTGGTATTATAATCACTTCCTAACCTGATGAAAGCCACCATCTCATTATCCAGTAAATATTCACCTTCAATAGCTTCGGCATGCGCGAACATTTTCAAACGCTTATATTGCCTCATATCCATGTTCATGGTTTTGTAAACAGCACGAGCGTCACCGCCTCCCAAATCCTGAACTTTAAACAATAATGCCTGCTCATTTAACTCACGTAATTGAGGATTGGCAGGATCAATCACACGGTCAACCCCTGGAGGTAGCACATAGTTGACGGGTGTTTTTTCTGAGTTCTCTTCAATATTTACAGCTGAAACTTCAAAAGTGGCATTAGATTCAACAGTTATATCATCATTCAATTCTCCCTGATACTTTCTCCAGTCTCCTTTAATAAGATCCAGCGTTGCTAGACGAAGATGAATGGTATCCTTAAATCCTCTCATGAACATACGCATAAAACGTATGCTTCGGAGATCTGATAATTCATTAATATTGTCATCCGGATCCTGAATAGGAATACGGAACAGATACCAGTTTACCGTTCTTTTTCCTTTATCTTCAACATCACCTTCACGCTTATCCACAATGTACTTATTCAAACCTATTTCCATTGTTGATCGCGAAATTGGCACCTCGTACTGATAATAACTTTCGTACTCACTTAAAGTATTATCTCGGTTGATATCTTCTCCATCCGGCAAAGCCTTGGAAGCCGTTGAATAAGTCTCTCCTGAATATTCCGAAGGTCTTGAGTTTCCTTCAGGACTATTAAAATCTTTATAACGTTCTAAAATGCTTGCCTTGGCCTCATCCAAAGCTGAACCTCTGAAATATTGGAAATCATCCGTTGCCGGGTCACTTAAGATGGCTTGTTTAGCCTCATCTGACAAATCCATTGATTGAATTTCCTGAACAAAGTCAGTGTAAAACGAAAGCTCTCTTTCTGAATCCATTCCGTTCAATCCAACATCCTGAGCCAGACGAGTCGCCGGATCGTTACTAAATGCATTCACCAAATCCTGTTTGCGGGATACATATCCCCAGGCAGTGCTGTCAACATCAAATTCTTCATTGGGACCCGGCAATCCTTGTTCAAATGATTTACGGGCATCTCTAAGTATGTCTTCAGAAACGTTACCCAGGTTAAAATAAATGGTACCACTATTGTCTTCAGCCCCATCATCATAAACGTATGGGTCCATCATCCAGAATTCGATATATTCAATATTGGCAGCTTCAAAGTCATTGACGTCAATAGGTCGCATCATACCACCCCAACGCGATTCCGGTTCCTTTAAAGTTCCATCGTAGTTAACACCAGCTGAAACACCTGAAATACCGGCATCTCCAGCATCAAAGTTATAAGGACCCCGATCCATTGGATAGTACGATATATTTAATACCGAAATATTTGTTGGCTGACCATATGCAGTCTGACGATTTGGAAAAAGTTCTTGCTCATAGATTTCACGCACAAAGTGGTTCATCCTTTGCTCCTCATCATCTTTAATATGCTGAGGTGTACGACTATCTTTTCTTAAAAACAAAGGATCAATACTATACCAGGCAAATTTAGCGCGATTGGCACCTGCATTAATATTATCTATCAATTCCCCCTCTGGGAAAATAGCCTGTCCCTGTGGTACACTTGCCATCTGCCAGGCTGTCCAGTTACGCATATCATAAGAGATACGTGTGCCTTCAAAATCATCCAGATAAGCTGTACCCGTTTCTCCAATCACACCTGAGTGACCCGGAATTAATTGAGCAAATTCGCCTTCAAATGTGATACTCGATTTCTCCTTGGTTTGAATCAGAGGCAACGCATCCAAAGCCTCGGTAATGGCCATTGACTCGGTAAAATAAGAAGTATTTAATCCCCAAATCGTATTGGAAATAGGCTCATCACCAATGTTTACTTTTTGCGTCAATGGTCGCTCACTCAAATGCATCAAGGTACCTCCAATGTTGAAATTCTCGTTGAATTGATAATTCAAATGAGTTCCAACCAGTGTTTTTGTTTGAAGGTTAAATAATGATTGATTTTCAAGACTAACCTGAATGGGTGTTCCGGAAGATAAAATACCCTGATTAATGATTCGAACCCTTCCTAAAGTATAATCAACAGTATAGTCTGTATTTTCGGTTAATTTGATCCCTCCTGCCGTTACAATTACCGATCCTTCAGGTATATTCATGGCATTCAAAGAGATCTCCGATCCAGAACTGGATTTATAACGCCCCTTTAATTTATACTTATTACGCGAAGCATCCTGTTCAGCAACTGTTTGTGTATTATCATACAACGACTGAAATACATATTTATCTTCCAGGGCACTATTGTTTATCTTACTCTTTAAATTACTACCAAAAGGTTCCAATACAGGAAAGATAATTCGCCCGTTACTTGCGTTAATGGTTAAGTTTTGAACAAAGTCGAAAAGACCATCGGGTTGATAATCGTTATTGGAATTCAGGTTATCCAGATTCATCAAACGAATAAATAGCTGACCATTCAGACCTTCTCCACCATCAGGGAAATAATTGATATCGCTACCAGTACTATCGTTGGTATAGGTAACATTCAGAATAAAATTCTCATTATTCACCTGGTAGGCATTTAATGAATAAATATTCTTCATCATCAAATCCCAGGTTGGCATTGTTGGTGAAAGGTTAGTACCCTTCAGTAATTTTGTGTATAGCGTTTTTTCTGCTTCATTCTGGTCGGTTGTAAATTCACCCACCATATATGTTTTACCAGCATCGGTATACTCATAAGCCACACAGAGCACCTCATCGGCATTTAATGCCGTATTCAAAGAGATATATCCCAATTTAGCCTGAAGGGTATATTCTGTTGACGCCAGTTTTCGGGCATTTTCTAACTTTTCGTAATGTACAGCATTGGAGAAACTACTACCAACAGATGCAAGTGTTGAAGTGACATTATTAATATCGCGGGTTCCGGCAAATGAACCTTCACTCATTTGGTAATACAACTCGTTAGCACCGTTAGATGGCGCTACACCAGTTTGAGCATTCCACAAATCAGGCTGTGCTGCGGCAGTCCTGTTTTCACCCAAATCGACAAAGGCAACCACATTACGCGATTCTGTTACGTCACTTCTGCGGTTAGTTACCCAAACTTCAACGCGTGTAATATTTATTGAACTATTCACTGTTGGCAGGCGCTTCAGTGCGTTGTCGTATTTATCCCTGAAATACTTACTTAAGAAAAAGTGTCGGTTACGATCGTAATCAATAGCTTCAATTTCAAACTCCTGTGTTTCAGCTCCACCTTCTACATTAATCACTGATGTCTCGCCACGCTGTTGAGAGAAAATACTGGTGACTGTCAGCTTACCAAACTGCATTTCGGTTTTAACCCCGAACAGACTCTGACTACCCGTGATTAATGTTCCGGGTAATGGCAAGGTAACATTCCCTGCTTCTACTTTTTTAAGGATATCATCCTCATCCCCTTCGTATTCCAGGTTGATCTGGTTCTCAAAATCAAAAGTTGCTTCGGTATTGTAATTAACACCCAACTTCATTTTTTCTCCGATGGTACCGGAGATATTCATTTGAATTTTTTCCTGAAAATCAAAAGTTGTTGTTTTTCTCAAACGCTCCTGTAAGGTAGGGTTATCTATCTTTGTGCGTTGAATACCCACTTTTAGTTCGGCCATTCCCTGCAATCGCACATTCACACTGTTACTCCCAAAGATTCCTTCAAAAGCCTCACCTCCAACATTATTCCAAATCTTGTTAAAGATTGAGTTCTGACCATAATTTTGTGAATCTTCGGCTTGCTTGGTTCGCCAGTAAGACATGATGGATTTTCGAGTATCCAAATCCATATATTCTTCCAAGGTCATGGTGTAAGGCAACTTAACATTGATATCACCCATTCTGCGATAAATGGTTACCTTACCTGTTTTGTAATCATATTCGGTGTAATATTCAACATTATCAGGATCCTGAAGATCCAATCCTTTTTCTTCTTCTTTTTCTAGATATGGAATCCCGCTTTTATCGACAATCGGATACTTTAAATCGAGTGAATCGGGTTGCTGCTCCCAATTCTCCGGCAATGAAAGATCATAATCTTCAGTAACAGGCGTAGCACCAGCTACCCATATCAATCCGATTATGGTTAATACCGCAATACTATTTCGTAGATTTTTTTTCAAAGATGATCAGTTCCCTCTTTTACTTACATAATTTTAAGTGCCTGTTTAATAACCTCTTCAACTTTTGCCGAAGGGTTTTCTTGCAAAATCTTGTCGACTGCTTTTTGGGCACTATTCTTTGCAAAGCCTAACATTACTAAAGCAGATAACGCTTCTTCGCGTATAGTATTGTCTTGTTCGGCAAATATTTTCTGATCAAGCGGCTCTTTACCTAACTTATCCTTCAAGTCAACAATGACGCGCTGAGCAGTTTTTGCACCAATACCTTTAACTCCCTTTATTTGATTGACATTTCCGGTTAAAATGGCTCCCTTTAATTCATCCGGTGTTAATGATGATAACATCATGCGAGCAGTGTTCGCTCCAATACCGGATACTGAAATCAGGTGGCGAAACAGTTCCCTTTCCGAAGGATCAGCAAAACCATATAATTGAAAGGCATCTTCACGAATATTTTCATGCACAAATAACTGTGCTTCACTTTTACCTTCTAATCGCGAAAATGTATTTATCGAAATATTTAGTAAATAACCTATGCCATTGACATCAATTACAACATGAGCCGGACTGGCTTCAGCAATTCTTCCGCTTATGTATTCGTACATCTAAATTGGGTTAAAGCGTAAATATATAAAGGAAAACACGGATGTAAAAGTACATCCATAAAAAAGCTGCAGATCATTACTCTACAGCTACCTTCCTAAATTATTTTTTCAATGGATTCCAACCTTGTGCCTGCAACTCAACTTCCTGATCTGCATTGGTAACAAGGTAACACCCCTTACTTTCTTCAGTTATATGACCGATAAGGTAAATATTTACTCCTTCTTTTCCGGCAAACTTTTCGTAATCATCCTGACTGATGGTAAAAAGCAATTCATAATCTTCACCACCATTCAATGCTGCCACCAAAGGATTCATCCCCATTTCTTCAGCAAGCATCGAAGTAGTTGGATCAATTGGAATTTTATTTTCATACAATCTACATCCTGTTTTAGATTGAGAACAGATATGTTTGATCTCACTTGATAAACCATCTGAGATATCAATCATAGACGTGGGTTTAACATCAATCTCATCTAAAAACTCGATAATATCTTTACGAGCCTGAGGTTTTAACTGACGGGATAAGATATAATCATAGCCCGAAAGATCAGGTTGCACATTCGGATTACCAGCATAAACCCTTTTTTCTCTTTCCAGCAATTGTAAACCCATATAGGCAGCACCCAAATCACCTGATACACAAATCAGGTCATTATTCTTGGCCCCGTTACGATAAACCAGCTTCTTTTTATCAGCAACACCTATAGCAGTCACCGAAATTGTTAATCCGGTTAAAGAAGATGATGTATCCCCTCCAATCAAATCAACATTGTAGTAATCGCAAGCAGCATAAATACCTTCATACAATTCTTCCAAAGCTTCAACTGACAGCTTAGAACTTACACCAATTGACACCGTAACCTGACCTGGCGTAGCATTCATCGCATACACATCACTCACATTTACGGCTATTGCTTTATATCCTAAATGCTTCAATGGGGTGTAGGTTAAATCAAAATGAATACCTTCCAATAACAGATCAGTAGTAACAACCGTTTGCTGTTTCTTCAAATCCAACACCGCAGCATCATCTCCAACTCCCTTTATTGTAGTCTTTTGTTTTAGTTTTATATCATTAGTCAAATGACGAATCAAACCAAATTCACCTAATTGACCAATCTCAGTATGTTGTATTTTACTCATTACTTTTTATAATTTGAGCACAAAAGTAAGAATTATAGCTGACCTTGACATCTATAAAAACACTTGATTTAGAATATATCTTTTAATGAAATGAAGAGCATTTAATTTTTGTCTTCATTTTTCACATTTTTTATCTTGACAAATGCTTTTTTTGACAGCATTATTGCAAAATGAACGAATAGATTTTTTTCATAGATTTGGGTTTAGGTTATTGAGAATCCGGTTTGCAAACGAGCAAACCGGTTTTCTTATGTTATAGCCTGATAAAGCTCAATAGACGAAACAAAAATGAAGAAAATCTTTCAACCTACATTTATCTGAATCCATACAACTTAGGCTCATCTTTAAAATTAAACTTCAAAAAAACCATTCAATAAATTTGTTTATTCAGGTAAATCCTCTATTTTTGCAGCCGCAATAACAAAGACAACAAATTGTTTTAAGATATATTGCGGGGTGGAGCAGTTGGTAGCTCGTTGGGCTCATAACCCAAAGGTCGT